>NZ_RZSU01000064.1:0-38507 GCF_003997585.1 Mesorhizobium sp. M5C.F.Cr.IN.023.01.1.1
TGGCAGGCCTTGCATTTGGCGAAGACCTTCTCACCCGCGGCGGCATCCTGTGCCTGAGATTGGCTCGTGACTAAGATCGCAACGGACACGGTAGCGAAAAACGCGATTGCACGCATAGCATTCCCTCATTGATCGTCAAGGTGCCCTGGACGATTTGCGCATGCCTTTGTTTGATCATCGGCATGCGTCGTTTATGGCAGAGCGAAAGCTTCTCCCCTGTGGAGTTGCGACGCCTGCATCTTGGAAGCTACCCGGCAGATGAGCGATGTCAACCATACAGAGGTCCAGTGAACCGCAGGCACGGCGAGAAGTGCCCGGCACGGGAGAAGAAGGCAGCGCAAAACCGGGAGCGATTGCCTGGTCGCGAGCTCGCCGCCCGCCGAGGCGGATTTTGTGTTTTCAGGTATCGCCGGCGTCCTTCCCGAATTCAGAGGAGCTCGGCTCCGGCGCCCTATCCATTCGACTTTGTTGACGGCCATCGGGCGAACGCGTAGCCTCAAACCATTCCGGTTTTCCATGGGCACCTCGGAACTCCGGCAGATGGCGATTTAGTCCAGGCTCGCAGATCGGGCCGGATCTCGCCGAAGCGGGCGTCTTTAAGCGCGCAAGAG
Source organism: Mesorhizobium sp. M5C.F.Cr.IN.023.01.1.1 (assembly GCF_003997585.1). Lineage (NCBI taxonomy): Bacteria > Pseudomonadati > Pseudomonadota > Alphaproteobacteria > Hyphomicrobiales > Phyllobacteriaceae > Mesorhizobium > Mesorhizobium sp. M5C.F.Cr.IN.023.01.1.1. Next base: position 612 of record NZ_RZSU01000064.1, read on the forward strand.
GTGCTGAATGGACATGGTCGACCTCATATTGACGGTTTGCCTGATTGCCAATCCTGGCAACTGCCGAGACGAACATCTCTATTTCGAGAGCCGCGGCTCTCTCGTCCAATGTATGGTCTTGGCGCCCAGCGAAATCGCGAAATGGTCGCAGGAACACCCGACCCTCAAGATCAAGCGCTGGAAATGCGCTTTCCCGAACAAGGACCGTGCGATCTGATCGGCACCCCGGCCTGTTACGGCCCCGGGAGGAGACATCATCATGATTTCGCGTCGAGGAACGCTCCGTCTGGCAGCCCTTGGAACGGCCGCAGCGCTTGTCTCAAAACCCTCCTTCGCCACGAGCAAGGTTCGCATCGGCGTGCTGAAGTTCGGCACCGTTAGCTGGGCGCTTGACACCATGAAGCAACACAAGTTCGACGCAGCCAACGGCATCGATCTGGAGATCATCGATTTCGCCGGCGAGGACGCAACCAACGTCGCCATTCTGGCCGGCGCGATCGACAGCATCGTCTCCGACTGGCTGTGGGTCTCGCGCCAACGCTCGGAAGGCGTCGACCTCACATTGGTCCCCTATTCGACCGCCGTCGGGGCAATCATGGTGAAGGAGGGGGCGCCGATCCGCACGATCACCGATCTCAAGGGAAAAAAGATCGGCGTCGCCGGCGGGCCTCTCGATAAGAGTTGGCTGCTGATCCAGGCGCTGGCCAGACGCGATCACGGCCTCGACCTGCCGGCAACCAGCGACATCGTCTTTGGCGCGCCGCCGCTGATCTCGGAAAAGGCGATGCAAGGCGAACTCGATGCGGTGCTCAATTTCTGGCACTTTTGCGCCCGCCTCGAGGCCAACGGCTTTCGTCGGCTGATCGGCGCCGATGATGCGGCGAAAGCGCTCGGGGCCTCGGGCGCCGTGTCGGCGCTCGGCTATGTCTTTCATGACAAATGGGCGAACGAAAATCCGGCCGCCGTCCGGGGCTTCATCAAGGCTTCGGCGCAGTCCAAGGACTTGCTGGCCAGATCCGACGATGAGTGGCTGCGCCTTGCGCCGATTATCCGCGCACAGGGCAAGGAATTGGCCAAACTGCGTGACCGCTATCGCGAGGGCATTCCCAGACGCCCCGTCGCCGAGGATGCGGCCGACGCCGGCAAGCTCTACCGCGTGCTGGCCGAGATCGGCGGCGAAAAGCTGGTCGGCCGCGCGCCGGAGATGGCGCCAGGCACGTTCTGGCAGGAGCTCCCGCAATGAGCGCACCTGATACCGGCGATCGCCCGCCTGGCGCCGTGGCCGACATCTCCAGCCAATCCAGCCTTGCAACGGCGCTGACACCCGTGCTGACGGTCGCGGTCTCTCTGCTCGGGCTTTGCCTGCTGTGGGGTCTTGCAGCAAATGCCTGGCCGAGCCGTGCCTTTCCAGGTCCGGGACAGGTCTGGCAGGTGCTGCTCGCAGAGGCGGCGAACGGCGACCTTTTCTACCATCTCGGCGCGACACTCGGCCGGGTTGCCGCGGCATATGTCGTTGCGATGGTTGTTGGCTCGGTCATCGGCGTTCTCCTCGGCAGCCACCGCAGCGCAGACCGGTTCTTCAGTCCCTGGGTGGTTCTGTTCCTCAACATTCCCGCGCTGGTGGTCATCGTGCTCGCCTACATCTGGTTCGGCCTCAACGAAGCGGCGGCGATTGGCGCGGTTGCCGTCAACAAGATCCCCAATGTCGTGGTGACGATGCGCGAAGGCGCCAGAGCGCTTGATCCGAGTTACGCCGAAATGGCCGCCGTCTACCGCTTCGGTCTTCTCGACCGTGTCCGCCACGTCCTGCTGCCGCAACTGCAGCCCTATCTTGCCGCCGCCTCACGATCCGGCATCGCTCTCATCTGGAAGATTGTCCTGGTGGTCGAACTGCTCGGCCGCTCCAACGGCGTCGGCTTCCAGATCTATCTTTATTTCCAGCTCTTCGACGTCGCCGCCATCCTTGCCTACACGCTGGCTTTCGTGGCGGTGATGCTTGTCATCGAACTCCTTCTGGTGCAGCCCGTTGAACGACATGCAACCCGTTGGCGCCGTCGTCCCGCTTAGGGTCGACATCGCCGAAAAGACCTTCAGGTCCGCGCAAGGCGTCTCGATCACGGCGCTCCAGGACCTTTCCTTCGAGGTCCGGCAAGGCGAATTCGCCTGCTTGCTGGGCCCGTCGGGTTGCGGCAAGACCACGACGCTGCGCATCCTGCTTGGATTGGACAACGACTTTTCCGGCTCATTCCAACTGCCTGAAGGCGGCTCCAACCGGATCGCCGCCGTATTCCAGGAGCCGATCTTGCTGCCGTGGCGGACGGTGGAGCAGAATGTCAGGCTGGCGCTGCCGAAAAGCCTGAGAACGAAAAATCTCGACGGGCTGTTCGATACGCTCGGCCTCGCCGGCATGCGCTCGCTCTATCCGGCCGAGCTTTCGCTCGGGCTTGCGCGCAGGGCAGCACTTGCCAGGGCCTTCGCCACCGAACCGGCGGTGCTTTTCCTGGACGAACCCTTTGCCTCGCTCGACGAACGGACTGCCGAGCGGCTTCGGCACCTGCTTTTGACCGTCTGGTCGGCGCGGCCTACGACGGCCCTGATGGTAACCCACAATCTGCGCGAGGCGCTGATGCTGTCGGATCGCATAATCGTTCTCGCGCAGCGGCCGGCCCATGTGCTCGGCATGTTCGACGTAAAGCTGCCGCGGCAAAATCGCAATTCACAGGTGATGAGCGACCTCTTGCGGTCGTTCCATCAAAAATTCCCAGGCGTGGCCTGATCGCCTTACGGCTCGAATTAATATCGGGGAGGCCATGCCGATCGATAGGACAAGACGCAAGCTTGTGAACGCCTTCGCCTGCACCGCCGTCAGCGCCGCGATGCTGCCCTGTTGCCTCGGGCGGGCCGCTCTCGCCGCGGCCGGCCTTGAATTCAAGCTCAGGAAAATCACCGACGGCGTTTTCGCTTTCCGGGGCGTCGATGAATTGATGAGCGCCGCCAACCAGGGCGCGATCTCGAACCTGGGCGTCGCCGTCGGCACCGACGCTGTTGCCGTCATCGACAGCGGCGGCAGCCTGATCGAGGCGAACGCCTTCATCGCCGCGATCGGCAAAATAACCGCCAGGCCGGTTCGCTACCTGATCAACACCCACATGCACCCCGACCACATCTTCGGCAATGCGGCATTCCGGGAGATCGGCGCGACCATCGTCGGCCATCGCAATCTGCCGCGCGCGCTCGAGGCACGCGGCCCGTTCTACCTGCAAAGCTTCCGCGAACAGATCGGCGACGCGCTCATGAAAGGGGTCGAGATCATACCGCCGACGATGCTGGTCGATGATCGCCTGCAGCTCGACCTCGGTGGACGCGTGCTCGAATTGCAGGCATGGAAAGCGGCTCACACCGACAACGACCTGACCGTCTTCGACAGCGCGACCCGCACGCTGTTTGCCGGCGATCTCGTTTTCATAGGTTCCTTGCCGACGCTCGACGGATCGCTGCTCGGTTGGCTTCGCCAGATGGACGCGCTCGCCGCGATCGGCGCCATGCGCGCCGTTCCGGGTCATGGCCCGGTGCCGGCCGCGTGGCCGGAGGCGCTGACGGCGGAGCGGCGCTATTTCGAAGTTCTGGCGCGCGATATTCGCAAGGCGATCGTCGACGGGACGCCGCTCAGCGAGGCAGTCAAGACCGCCGGCGCAAGCGAACGGGGCAATTGGCATATGTTCGACGACTACAACGAGCGCAATGCAACGGCCGCCTTTGCCGAACTCGAATGGGAATAGATCACACCGACAAGCGTTGGACGGGATGAAGTGGATCGATTTGCCAAACGCATCGTCAAAGGCATATCCTCGACATCGGCCTGGGCACCACCTCTGACATTGGTGGAGGCATCGAAATGCAGAACCACTCTTACCGGAACCGGCAGCTTGCCTTGCCGCTCGCAGCCATCTTTGCCGCGATCATCCTCGGCACGCTCTTTGGCTCCTCCGGAGCCGCCCACGCGCAGCAAACAACCGCGTCTTCGGACAGGATCTGGCAGGATTTGAAAGGCGACGTGTTCGGCGATCGGGCAATTCTGATCGATACCGGCGTCGTCAGGGTCGAGGCGCCGAAGCGGGCGCAGGATGCGGCCATCGTGTCCGTCGACCTCTATATCGACCCGGCCAAGGCGCCCGACGGCATCAAATCCGTCACCTTGATCATCGACGTCAATCCAGCACCGGTGGCGGCGACGTTCCAGATCGGCAAGGACGCCGGCGTGACGCATCTGTCGACGCGCGTGCGAGTCAACGACTATTCCTATCTGCGTGCCATAGCAGAAACCCAGAGCGGCGAACTTCACATGGCTCAGACCTTCGTCAAGGCGTCAGGCGGATGCTCGGCCCCGGCGGTCAAGAACCAGGACGAGGCGATAGCAACGATGGGGCAGATGAAGCTGCGCCAGTTCCCGCCGCAAGAGACGATGACAAAGGCGCAGGAATTGCAGCTGATGATCCGCCACCCGAACAATTCGGGCCTGCAGCGGAACCCGTTGACCCAGTACTTCATCCCCGCGCATTTCGTTCAGAAGTTGTCGATCTCGCAAGCAGACCGGCCGATCCTCTCGATGGAAGGCGGAATATCGATTTCGGAAGACCCCAATTTCCGGTTCGATTTCACGGCGCACGGCAGTGGCGACATTCAGGTCGAAGCGATCGATACGGACGGCAAGGTATTTCGCAATCAATGGCCATTGGAGGCTACGGGACTCTGAAGCCTCGAAACCGCATACAGCGGTTGTCTCCCGCCGTCGGCGCTCTTACCGGGGCAAGCTCTAAAAGCAGCGCACGTCGGCTTCCGCCTGCGCGCGCTTCAGTTCCGTGCTTGCGGCTTTTGCCGGCGCGCTTTCGCGAAACAGTCCCGAACGCTCCCCTGTCGTCAAGGACATGCTCTTGAAGGTCTCGGCCCTTTCATAATCCTCGAACGGAAGGATCGAGGCGATGACGTCGATCGAGCAGGAGCAACTCTCCAGCGCCTGACGGGTCCGGCCATTCGTCTGCATGCAGCCGAGCACATAGTCGACAACCGTCACCGTCGGATAATCTCCGGCGGCGCCGGCCGGATTGGCGAAGGCCAGGGCCGATGCAAGCAAGGTCGAAAAGCCGACATATCTGAGCATGGGGAACCCTCCGATTGGCCCGGACGTGATAGATCGAGCCCGATGGGTCGAGCCCATGGATCGAGACAGGATCACCGCACCAGTTGGCCTCGTGCCATCACCCCCGTCAAGTTCTCATGCTGGCCATATAGTACCAAAGGAGCAAGGCCGTGCCGGCCGACAAAAGGCCTCCCAGACAGCACGATCATCCGCTGTGAATCGTGGTGCTGACCTTCATTTCATGTCTCCTTCACTATCGGCACCCGGAGCGACGGGCGCATACTTAACGTCCCACGACCCAATGAATATTCATAAATAAAAATCAATACATTCCGCCAAAAAAATACGCGAAATTGGGGAACTTATATAAATCCAGCCTCGTCCACAGTCGATCAATAGCTTTCTGTATGGGTTTTTTCATATCTATTTCTCTATATTGCAGTGCAACATAGCCGGAAGTGATTTTTCTTGCCTTCCGCCTGGGGATGACATAGCTTCATCCTGTTTCCGGCTTCAAGGGCGTCACCGTCATTAGGGAGCGGCGACAGTCTTTCGTAGGCCAAGTGGGATGGGCAGTAACGGTGCCCTCTGCTCATTCGGCTTAGGTCGTGACACGCTGCCGGAAATACTTCCCCCACATGAATCGCTTGGGCAAGCCCTCGTGGGCTCGACGGACGATTCGTCATTGTGAACCCTGGGAGGACTTTGATGCGTGTACTTGCGAAAACTGCCTACCTACTAACGACCGCGGCGCTCATGTCGTTCGGCGCGGTCCACATGACATCGGCCAATGAAGAACTGATAAAAATGGCCGAAAACCCCAAGGACTGGGTGATGCAGACGGGTGACTACGCCAACACCCGCTTTTCCAAACTTAACCAGATCACCAAGGACAATGTGAAGAACCTGCAGGTCAAGTGGAGCTTCTCCACTGGCGTGTTGCGCGGCCATGAAGGCGGGCCGTTGATCATCGGCGACGTGATGTATGTCCACGCGCCGTTCCCGAACACCGTCTATGCTCTCGATCTCAACAATGACGGAAAGATCCTCTGGAAATACGAGCCCAAGCAAGACCCCAATGTCATTGGGATCATGTGCTGCGACACCGTCAATCGTGGCGTCGCCTATGGCGACGGCAAGATCATTCTCAACCAGGCCGACACCACCGTCGTGGCGCTCGATGCCAAGACCGGCAAGGTTGTCTGGTCGGTCAAGAACGGCGAGCAGACCGACGGCGGAAAGGGCGAATCCGGTACGTCAGCGCCCGTGGTCGTCAAGGACAAGGTGCTCGTCGGCGTCTCCGGCGCTGAATTCGGTGTTCGCGGCTGGCTGGCCGCCTACAATCTGGCAGACGGCAAGCTCGCCTGGAAGGCCTATTCGGAAGGTCCGGACGCAGACACCCTGATCGATCCCGAAAAGACCACCCATCTCGGCAAACCTGTCGGAAAGGATTCCGGCACGAACACCTGGGAAGGCGAACAGTGGAAGACAGGCGGCGGCACGACATGGGGATGGTATTCCTATGATCCCAAGCTGAACCTGGTTTACTATGGTACCGGCAACCCCTCGACATGGAACCCGGTCCAGCGCCCAGGCGACAATCGTTGGTCGATGACGATCATGGCTCGCGATGCGGATACTGGTGTTGCCAAATGGCTCTACCAGATGACCCCGCATGACGAGTGGGACTTTGACGGCATCAACGAGATGATTCTCGTCGACGGCATGGAGATCAACGGTGCCAAGCGCGACGTGCTTGTGCATTTCGACCGCAACGGCTTTGCCTACACCATGGATCGCGCCAATGGCGAACTTCTCGTCGCCAAGAAATACGATCCGGCAGTGAACTGGGCGACGGAAGTCAACATGGACCCCAGCAGCGACCAGTATGGCCGCCCGCAGGTCGTGGCCAAATATTCGACCCAGCAGAACGGCGAAGACACCAACACGACGGGCATCTGCCCGGCGGCGCTTGGAACCAAGGACCAGCAACCGGCCGCCTATTCGCCGAAGACCGGCCTGTTCTACGTGCCGACAAACCATGTCTGCATGGACTATGAGCCTTACAAGGTGAGCTACACTGCCGGCCAGCCTTACGTGGGCGCCACCGTGTCGATGTATCCTCCCCCTGGAGCCGACCATATGGGCAACTTCATTGCCTGGGATGCTGCCAAGGGCGAGATCGTCTGGTCGAAGCCCGAGAAGTTCTCGGTATGGTCGGGCGCGCTGGCAACCGACGGCGATGTCGTCTTCTACGGCACGCTCGAGGGCTACATCAAGGCGGTCGATCATGACGGTAATGAACTCTACAAGTTCAAGACCCCGTCCGGCATCATCGGCAACATCACGGCCTACGAGCATGGCGGCAAGCAGTACATCGCCGTTCTGTCCGGCGTCGGCGGATGGGCCGGTATCGGTCTGGCAGGTGGACTGCTTTCCCCCGATAACGCCGCTGCCTGGCATGGCGCCGTCGATCAGGGCCGTGAGCAAGGCGACGAGACCGCGGTCGTTGGAACTGCTGGTCTGGGAGCGGTCGGTGGCTACGCAGCACTTGCCGACTACACGACGCTGGGCGGCCAGCTCACCGTCTTCGGTCTCCCGGACTGATACACGGGAACCTTAGGCACGCCGCGGGTCTTGTGAAAAAGACCCAGGCTTGAAAAGCGAGAGCCCGGATCACCGGGAAGCCAGGACCGGGCTCTCAATTTTGCCGCGCACCCAAAAACATCGATCAATGCCGCTTCACGACAGCAAGACCGTGTGCAGGCGAAATGAAGGAAGAGTCTGAATGTCCGTTCGCATTGTCATTTCCGCTCTCGCTCTGGCTCTGCTGCCGCTGGCAAGTTCAAGTCTCGCGCAGGCCTCGGACAGCGCGGAAAAAGCCAAGGCGGTGACGGAAGAGGACGGCAAGTATTTGGATGCGGAGGGTAATCCGACCTACAAGATCGAAAACGGAACCGTCGATTGGTATACGTTCAGCGGTTACCGCCGGTATCACTCCGATTGCCATGTTTGTCACGGACCGGACGGCACAGGTTCGAGCTATGCCCCGGCCCTGGTCAACAGCCTGAAAACCATGGATTACGCAACGTTCCTCTCGATCGTCGCCGAAGGCCGCAAGAATGTCGGCGGCGGCAAGGAGAACGTCATGCCCGCTTTTGGCGACAACAAGAACGTCTATTGCTACATGGATGATCTCTACGTCTATCTGCGTGCCCGCGCCGACGGTGCGGCGCCCCGCGGCAGGCCGCCGAAGAAATCAAACAAGCCACAGGCAGCGAAGGATGCCGAAGCATCCTGTATGGGTGGATGATATGATTGGCCGTGATGCGTTGAAGCTGCGTTTTGTCCTGCCGATGCTCGGCGCACTCGCCTTGCTGCCTTCGAACGTTCAGGCGCAGGACGCCGGCCTTGGTGCCGCGGGAGAACTGGTCGACCCCGACATTCTGCGCGTCTGCGCCGATCCTTCGAACATGCCCTTCACCGACGAGAGCGGCGAAGGCTTCGAAAACAGGCTGGCCGAACTGGTTGCCGCGAAAACCGGCCGCAAGTCCGTCGCCTATACATGGTTTCCTGTTGTCGCCGGCTTCGTGCGCAACACGCTGGCGGCCAACCGATGCGACATCATCATGGGTTACGCTCAGGGCGATGAACTGGTGCAGAACACCAACGCCTACTATCGCTCCTCCTATGTGCTGGTGCACCCGAAGGGCAACGGCATGGAAGGCGTCGAGACGATCGAGGATCCGAAACTCACCGGCAAGAAGATCGGTGTCGTCGAAAGCACGCCGCCGACTGCCAACATGGCCGCCAACAAGCTCTTGCGAACGGCAAAGATCTATCCGCTGGCGGTGGATACGCGCCTCACCGCTTCCATGGGAGAGGTCATGATCAAGGACATGCTCGCCGGCAAGATCGATGCGGCTGTCATGTGGGGACCGATGGCAGGCTACTATGCCAAGGAACTCGGCGCCGATCTCACGATCGTTCCGCTGGTGAAGGAAAAAACCGGCTCGCGCATGTCCTACCGCATCACCATGGGCGTGCGTCCATCCGACCAGGAATGGAAGCGGACGCTCAACCGGGTGATCAGGGAAAACCAGGCGGAGATCAACAGGATCCTGCTGGACTACAATGTGCCGCTGATCGACGAACACGATAATCCGATTACGCAATGACGAAACCGGTATGAAGGGAAAGGAGACGATTTTGCTGGTCGCTGCGGGCCTTCTGGGTCTAACCCCACCGATGTGGGCTGGCGATGTCGCCGAGCCCGGCGGCTACCGGATGAATGATTATCGGGCGCCAGTGCCGCAGACGCTGCGGGGCGCAAGCGTGGTGACGACGGCAGAGGCGGAGGCGCTGTGGCGGGAGAAGAAGGCGGTGTTCTTCGACGTCATGCCGAACACGCCGAAGCCGGCTAATTTGCCGGCAGGAACGATTTGGAGAGACACGATCAGAAAGGACATCCCGGGCAGCACCTGGCTGGCCAATGTCGGTTACGGCGCTATCTCGGAGGAAACCGCCAACTATTTTCGCCAAGGCCTCGCGGCCGAAGCCGGTGCCGACAAGTCGCGCGCTATTCTGTTCTACTGCATGACGAATTGCTGGATGTCCTGGAATGCCGCGAAACGGGCCGTCGAATGGGGCTACAGTTCGGTAATCTGGTATCCGCCCGGCGCCGATGGATGGGAACGTGCAAACCTTCCGCTTGAGGAGAAGAAGCCTTACGTGATCAGCAATTGAAGCATAGGCATTGTTATTTTCGATCGTCTTGTTTTTCGAGTTTTCAGAACCTACCGTTTCATTTGTCCATTTTGAGAGCTGATGGACGAGCCATTGCAATGGTGCCCAGCAATGGTTGACTGAGAAAAGAATCGGCCCCTTCGGGCTGGTAGAAGAGGAGAAATGCCATGAAGAAGAGCTGGACGAAACCGACCATGTGCCAGGTTGCTGCGGGCTTCGAAATTTCGCGGTATCTGCCTGCTGAAATTCCTCCCAAGAAGTAGGCCGCAGAGGTGCGTGTCCCTGGCAACGGGGCACGCACTGCCTTGCCGCGAGGTCTTCGTGAAAGGCTTTGACGCGTTCAATACGGGCGCGAAGCCATTCGCGGTCGAAAACTTGCTGCTGGTTGAATGAGCCGCAGAGCGGGCATTGCAATGCGCTTGAAAATCATCGGCTCGGCGGCAGGCGGCGGCTTTCCGCAATGGAATTGCAACTATCGCCTGAGCCGCGCGGCTCGCACCGGGATGGCCGGCGTGCATTCTCGAACCCAATCAAGCATCGCCGCGTCAGTGGATGGGGCCGGCTGGGTGCTCTTCAACGCCTCGCCCGATATTCGCCAGCAGATTGCGCAAACGCCTGAATTGCAGCCCGCGCACGATGCGCCGCTGCGTTCGACACCAATTCGTGCGGTGGTGCTGACCAACGCCGATGTCGACCATGTCGCCGGCCTGCTCAGCCTGCGTGAGCGGCAGCCTTTCGCCATCTATTCAACGACACAGGTTCTGGCGGCGCTGGAGGCGAATTCGATTTTCAATGTTCTCGATCCGGCGCTCGTGCCGCGACGCATCTTGCCGCCGGCGGAAGAACTGGCGATCTGCGATGCAGACGGCAACGACACCGGCGTGATTGTCGAGAGCTTTCCCGTGCCCGGAAAGATAGCGCTCTATCTTGAGGAAAGAAGCCAGCCGGATGCCAATTTCAGCTCCGAGTCCGGCGACACGATCGGCGTCCGTATCGCGGGCGCCGGCAGTCGCGGCTCCGTCTTCTATATACCGGGCTGCGCGCGCATCGATGCGACCCTGCGCACACGTCTAGCCGATGCCGCCTGCCTCCTGTTCGACGGCACGGTCTACACGGACGACGAGATGATCGCTGCCGGCGTCGGCCAAAAAACCGGGGCGCGCATGGGGCATCTGGCAATGTCGGGAGACGCGGGTTCGATCGCCGGCTTGGCCGATGTAAGGATCGGCCGCCGTGTCTTCGTCCACATCAACAACACCAACCCCGTTCTGGACGAGAATTCCACCGAACACGCAGCGGTCGAAGCGGCCGGCTGGGAAGTCGCCCGCGACGGGATGGAGATGGAATTTTGAGTGATTTCCACGCCGCGGCCAGGAACGGCCTGTCCTCCAGCGAGCTCGAAGCCGTGCTGCGGCAGGTCGGTGCCGAGCGCTATCATAACCGCCATCCTTTCCATCACAGGATGACCAGCGGTGCGCTGTCGAGGACCGAGATGCAGGCCTGGGCGCTGAACCGCTATTGCTACCAGGCTGTCATCCCGCGCAAGGATGCCATGATCCTGGCGCATGCCGAAGATCCGGCGTTTCGCGCCGCCTGGCGCAAACGCATCGAGGACCATGACGGCGAGGACGGCTGGAGCGGCGGTATCGCGCGCTGGCTGCATCTGGCGACCTCGCTCGGCCTCGACGCCGATGCGGTGAAGAGCGAAAGGCTGGCGCTGCCGGCGACACGTTTCGCGGTTGGCGCTTACCTCTCCTTTTGCACGAACCGGACGCTGTTCGAGGCGGTCGCGTCGTCGCTGACCGAGATGTTCTCGCCGCTCATCATCGGCGAGCGGGTGCCGGCGATGCTGGCCAAATACGATTACATCACCGAGGATACGCTGGCCTATTTCAGCCGACGGCCCGAACAGGCCTCGCGCGACGCCGACTTCGCCCTCGCCTACGTGCTCGGCCATGCCGACACGGCGGAGCGCCAGCAGCAGGCGATCGATGCGCTGGTGTTCAAATGCGATATACTGTGGGCCATGCTCGACGCGCTTCAACACGCTTATGCCGAGCCGGGAAACATACCGCCCGGCGCCTTCCGTCCGCCCGGCGGCTTCCGTCCGGAGGCAGCCCGATGATGGCGCTGCGCGAAAGAGCCATGGTGTCGCCGCAGTCGGTGCCGTCGCTGCCGAAGCACGTGCGCATACAGTACGACCCCGTGCGGCAGGCGTTCGCCGTGCTTTCGCCGGAAAAAGTATTCTGGCCGAACGACATCAGCCTCGATATATTGCGCCGCTGCGATGGACGGTCCACGATCGGCCACATCATTGCCGGCCTTGCCGCGGATTATGACGCCGAACAGGAGGCCGTGGCGACCGACGTCGTCGCTTTCCTGCAGGAATGGTCGGACAAGCTGCTGGTGAAGCTATGAGCGAGCCCCTTCTCCCGCCGATCGGCATGCTGGCGGAACTGACGCATCGCTGCCCGCTGCAATGCCCCTATTGCTCCAATCCGCTCGAATTGCTGAAGGCCAATCGCGAACTCGATACACAGACGTGGCTCGACCTGTTCTCGCAGGCCGCCGATCTCGGCGTTCTGCAAGTCCATCTGTCCGGCGGCGAACCGACGCTGCGCCGCGACCTCGAGCAATTGATCGCCGGGCTTTCGGCGCGCGGCGTCTACACCAACCTGATCACTGCCGGCGTCGGCATTGCCGAGGGCCGCATGGAAGCGTTTGCCGAAGCCGGGCTCGACCATCTGCAGCTGAGCTTTCAAGGCGCACGGCCGGCGACCACCGACCGCATCGGCAACCACAAAGGCGGCCACGAAAAGAAGCTGGAGACGGCACGCCGCGCGCGCGCAGCCGGCCTGCCGCTTACCATCAACGCGCCGATCCATCGCCACAACATCGAGGAGGTGCCGGAATTCATCGATCTGGCCCTCTCGCTGGGCGCGGAGCGGCTCGAGATCGCCAACGTGCAGTATGCCGGCTGGGCGCTGACCAATCGCGATCAACTGATGCCAGAGCGTGCTGCGGTCGACCGTCAGGAGGAGATCGTCGCGGCGGCGCGCGAACGGCTCACCGGCATTATGAACATCGATTTCGTCACGCCGGATTATTTCGCCATCTATCCCAAGCCGTGCATGGGCGGCTGGGCGCGCGACGCCTTCATGGTGGCGCCGGACGGCACCGTGCTGCCATGCCATGCCGCACAGACCATCCCGTCGCTCAGTTTTGAGCGTTTCGGACCGCGCAGCTTGGCCGAGATCTGGACCGATTCGCCGGCATTCAACACCTTTCGCGGCACCGACTGGATGCAGCAGCCCTGCCGCAGCTGCGAGCGGCGTGAGATCGATTGGGGCGGCTGCCGCTGCCAGGCGATGGCGATCGCCGGCGATGCCGCCGCGACGGACCCGGCTTGCGCGAAATCGCCGATCCATGCGCGCATGGCAATGCTGATCGACGAAGCCCAGCGTGCTGCGGCAGTTCCTTCGAACGACGAACAATTCGTCTACCGGCGGATCGGCGTGGTCACCGAGCCCGCCTGACGCGCGCGCTTCTATTCCACCGTCTCGCGCTCGCGCACCGCGTCGGCGAAAGCCAGTGCATCGCGATTGACCGCGACGTTGTGCACGCGAAAGATCGAAGCGCCCTTCAGCCGCAGGATGACGCTGGTCGCCGCTGTGCCGACGTCTCGCCCCTCGTCGCTTCCGCCGACCAGGTGACGGGCAAGACGCTTGCGTGACGTGCCGACAAGCAATGGAAAACCGAGAGCGTGCAATTCACCGAAGCGAGCCATAAGCTCAAGGTTTTCCTCTCCGTCCTTGGCGAAGGCGAAGCCCGGGTCCAGCACGATCCGGTCGTCCGGGATGCCGGCGTCGCGCGCGATCTCCAGCGATCTGTTCAGGAACAGGAACTGGTCGGCGATCACATCCGCCAGTTTTTCACGGTCGCGCCCGGTGTGCATGATGACGAGGCCGGCGCCGGTTTCCGCCGCGACGTGGGCGATGTCGGGTTCGCGCTGCAGGCCATGCACGTCATTGACGATATGTGCGCCCGCCGCGACCGCCAGACGCGCCGTCTCGGCCCGATAGGTGTCGACCGAAACCAGGCTGCCGCCGTCGGACGACAGCGCCTCGATCAGCGGGAGGATGCGCGATTGTTCCTCGCGCGCCGAAACGGCGCCGGCGCCGGGCCGGGTGGACTCGCCGCCGACGTCGATGATCGCCGCGCCCTCGCCGATCATACGCCGCGCCTGCTGGAGCGCCCGCTCCGGCCGAGCGAATTCTCCCCCGTCGGAAAAACTGTCCGGCGTAACGTTCAAAATCCCCATCAGCAACGATTTCGCGCCAAGATCGAGATGCCGTCCATGAGCAAGGTGCCAGCGCGTCATGCATCAACCTTCCATCATATTAGAAGCCATTCGCGACACGATTGTCACTCACACGAGTCCGGTTTCCCCATCTACCTATGCTCGCGAAACAAAAAGGAGCCTATCAATGACCAAGGAAACGATCAGCTTTACTTACACGACCTATATTGTCTCGACACCAGGAAAGGTGTTCGAGGCAATAACGAAACCGGACCTCGCACGGCACTACTGGGGCCACGAGAACGTCTCTGACTGGAAGCCGGGTTCAAGATGGGAACATATCCGCGCCAATGATGAACGGACCGTCGAACTCGTCGGCAAGGTCGTCGAGGTCTCCCCGCCGACCCGTCTCGTCATCACCTGGGCAAACGCTTCGCAGGCGTCTGATCCGGCGAGCTACAGCCGGGTGACCTTCGAGCTCGAGGAATACGAGGCCATGGTCCGGCTGACCGTCACCCATGACGAACTCGAAGCCGGCAGCGGGATGGCGAACGGCATCAAGCGTGGTTGGCCGATCGTTCTCTCCAGCCTGAAATCCTTCCTCGAAACGGGCCAGGCGATCGATGTCTTCGCCAAGCCGCGCGCGTCCGGACTGGCGGCCTGAACCCGGGAACTAGGAGCCGAGCAGATGAGCACTCTCTACACCGGCGGATGCGCGTGCGGCGCGGTCCGCTACGAGGCAAAGGCAGCCCCGATCTTCGAAAACCACTGCCAATGCCGCGATTGCCAGAAAAGAAGCGGCACCGGTCATGGATCCTATCTGACGTTTCCGTCGCGAGCGGACGTGGCCATCACCGGCACGACGACGGTCTGGCGTGTCGCGGCGGACAACGGAAATGTCAAAAACCATTCCTTCTGCCCGGTCTGCGGAACCCCGGTTTACCTGACGTACACCGCCCTGCCGGACCCGATCACGATCCATGCCGCAAGCCTCGACGATCCGGGCCGGTTCAATCCGACCGTTGTGACCTACGGCAGCAGGGCTCTCCCCTGGGACAAGATGGAGGGCGCGATGAAGACCTTCGAGAAGATGCCGCCGGGCTAACCGGCCGGCGGCAGGGCGGACGCGCACCATCTTCAGGAGGCGGATCCCGCCCACCGCGGCATTACGGATCGAAGGCACGGCAGGCAGAAAGGAAAATAGTGCAGTGATCACCGTATTCGCGGTTGTGCCCATGACACTCAGCGATTGCCGTACTCGTCATGGCGGCGCCACCACGCCTGGGGGAACTCGAGCCCGTTCTCTTTCCTTCCCCACGGAGCCAGGTCGAGGAAACGGTAGACCCCCATAAACGTCTCGGTGCCACGGGCGTAGGTCGAGTAGGTGTGGTAGACGGCACCGTTCTGGAGCGCGAAGACGCTCATACCCTCCTTCTGCGGCTCGGCCCTGTCGACACGCTGATAGTTGTAGGCGGCGCCGTCTCTCTGCTGCTCTTCGGTGAAGGCGGCGCCGAAGTCGTATTTGAAATCGCTACCGAGCGACGAAACCCACGGGAAGCGCCAGCCCATTTGCTGCTTGTAGTCCCGAATCTCCTGCAACGGGGCGATCGATTCGCAAACGAGGGTGATGTCGTGGCCGTTCAAGTGGGGGATGACGCAGTCGAAGTGATCGGCGATCAAGGAGCATCCGGTGCATCCTTGGCGCTCATCGGTGAGCCGGTATCCGTAGCCGAACATGAAATGATAGACGAAGAGTTGCGAGCGCCCCTGGAAAAGGTCGGCGAGTGAGGCGCTTCCCTCCTCGGTCTCAAACAGATACTCCTTATCGATCCGAACCCACGGCAGCTCCTGTCGCTGTCGCGCCAGCTCGTCGCTCTGCCGCATGAGCCGTTTCTCCGCCTCGAGCAGTGCGAGCCGCGCTCCGAGCCATTCCTCGCGTGTTCCGGTCTTGTGTTTCGTCATCGCTCCTGTCTCCTTCCTCGGGGTTTCCTTTCCGTTTCTCGAAACAACTTGTTGCGTCAGGAGATAAACTTAACGCCGGAGGCGAAACATGGTAGCCAGATTTTGGGGTGGGTTTCCGATGGACTGCCTGATCACGGACTCCTGCCCGCTTGTTGCGGCGCCTGTTGAGGGCGCGGGCGCCTCGTCGAACCACCTGCGTCGCTTGGAGGGCAGCATGAAATCGCCGACAGTAAGAGTTATGGCCGCGGCCGATGAAGATCCGGCGGTCGGAACAATAGTGCTGGCGTTTGCAGCGGATCCCATGGCGCGATGGACCTGGCCGCATGCACACCAGTACCTTGCGGCCATGCCGCGACTGGTCCGCGCGTTCGGGGCCAGGGCATTCTCAAACGGAAGCGGCTTTTGCACCGATGGCTACGTCGGGACAGCGCTGTGGCTGTCGCCCGGTGTGCATGCCGACGAGGAAGGGCTTGGTGCGGTTGTCGAGAGCACGGTTGCGCCCTCCCTTGCCCCTGAAGTCGCCGCTATATTCGAGCAGATGGCCAAGTACCACCCGACCGAACCACATTGGTATTTGCCCGCGATCGGCGTCGACCCGGCGCATCAGGGCGAAGGTCACGGCGACGCCTTGATGGCGTACGCGCTCGCGCAGTGCGATCGCGATCACGCGCCCGCCTATCTGGATTCCTCGAACCCGCGCAACATTCCGTTCTACCGGCGCCACGGCTTCGAACCGCTCGGCGCGATCCAGGTCGGTTCATCGCCGACGCAAGTCCCGATGCTGCGGCGACCGCGTTGAGCCAGTCATTACCGTGACAGTGCACTTTTGCTATGTTTGCTCGGCTGTCGCTGTGTGTAGATTGAACGCATAGCTCGATTTTGCATTGCTGCGCCGCCGATGTCGGCATCTGCGGCCGGTGGGCAGCGAAGCACTCCGGACCGGATTGCCGAGCAAACCGGAAAACCGGTGAATCGGGAAAACGCGGCCAGGCGGGGAAAAAGAAATGGTGCACTGTCACCGTAATGCGGTGGAGGCGAGGATGGCGCCGTGCCTCGACCTCTGCGATGTCCGCTGGATCCGTAGTTACTGTCATCTGACCGGCTGCGCATGATCTGCGAATACGAAGCCGCTGATATCGCCAGCGTTCGGAACGTCCAGCACGAGGCTGAAGCAAGGTTTGAGCGGCTGCCGATGTGCTGGGCGAGCCGTGAGATCCAGTCGTCAGGCTAGTGCGGGTGAAAGTTGTGTCGGACCCTAGCCAGCAGGCAACCGCTCATCTCTAGATCGAAGTGCGCCTCGCCGAATGCAGCGTCCAGGCGTGCCACCGTGGAGGCGATGGGCCAATCTTCCATGACCGTGATGGACGCATGTGAGGGAGGAAGCGGCCCGGTCCTGTTCGCGCTATAGATGCTGCGGTTGGCGATTGAGCAGCATGGAATCGCCGAATTCATGCGTGCGGTATCGGTACGCGGTGAAGTCTGCGGAGGCCTTGGCGAGCAGAGCATCGTCGGCAAAGGCACGCAGGAGCTCGAAATGGCTTTCGCCGGGCTGGTGGACGCCTGTGAGAATCGCGTCAACCACGTGAAGCCGCGTGCCCCGCGCGATGCGCCCTGTCGCAATGCCAATTCCGGCACGCACATTGCCGTCGGGATTGGCGGCTGCCTCAAGCGCGCGCACCACGCTCGTGCCGATCGCGATGATGCGGCTGCCGCCGAGCTTCGCCCGCGCGACCTGCGTCGCGGTGTGCTCAGGGATGCGGTACGGCTCGTCGAAAGGGAGGCGCAGATCGAGCGCGGGATCGCCGGTGGAAGAAACGCCCGCGGCATGCGTGAGTGTTGCGAAGCCGACGTCGCGCCGACGCCAGGCTTGGAGCGCGAGCCAGTCGAGCGCAAAGCCTGCCGATGGCGCCTCGAACGCGACCGGCCCGGCGGCAATCTTCGTCCAGACATCCCACAGGGCCAGCGGTTCGGGAACATGCGCGTATTGGATCGGCCGGCCGTGCCGCGCCAGGCCTGCAAGCACCGCTGCGCGGTTGCCTGGGAAGCGCAGCTCGACAAGGCGAGGATGGTCGAGAAGGCGCTCTACGACGGCGTCAAGCGGGCCGAGCTGGAGGCGATCGCCTGGTGACAGCGGAGGCGGCGGCAGCCGGTCTTCCGTGCGCGTGCGATGATCGCCCGTGCCGAAGGCAATCGCCACGAAGCGGATTGGATCGGGAAGTGACAGCCAGCCTGCCAGGCGGATCTCGATCGCTTCGTCGCTGAGGACATGCACGCCGTGCAAGCTGGCAGGCAAGGTCGCGGCGTCATTGGCGACGACCAGATCGCCGGGATCGAATAGCGTCGCGAGCACAGCGCGCGGCAGGTCGCGCATCGTGCCATCGGCCTCGACGACGAACAGTCTTGCGAAGCGCCGATCGGGACGGTCGGCGGCAATCATGTATGTGCCCCGGCGAGAAGCGTAGAGCGGACCGGCAACGCGTCGAGCATCTTTCCGATGATCTCGGCAGCAGCCAGCTCGGGGCGCTTCAATGTCGACGGATCGGCGTCAGGAAGCGCCAGCGCGTGCAGCGGGGTGTCCATATCGCCAGGGTCGAGCGCGAGGAGCCGGATGCTGTCGGCTTTCGCCTCCTCGTCCCAAATCGCCGTGAGATGGGCAAGAGCAGCCTTGCTCGCGCCATATGCGCCCCAGCCGGGATAGGCGTTCACCGCTGCGTCGCTGGAGATGTTGATCACCAGCGCGCCACGGCCCTCGCGTGCGGACGCGGCAAGCGCACCGAACAGGGCTTTCGTTAGCCGGAACGCGCCGACGAGATTGACCGCGAGCGCTTTTTCCAACTCCTCGCACTCGGTATCGGCAAGAAGCGCCAGAGGAACAGGTCCGAGGCTCGACGCATTGTTGATCAGGACGTCGAGCCCGCCGAGGCTGGCGGTGACTTGCAACGCGGTCGGGTAGATGTCCTCCTTGTTGCCGATGTCGCCGACAATCCCGTGCGCGCCGGTCTCGTCGGCGATGCGTTCGACGTCCGCGGTGGTGCGGGCGACGAAGGCGACGGACGCACACTGCTCGGCAAGCTGCCGCACAAGCGCCAGTCCGAGGCCGGACGTGCCGCCCGTGACCGCCACGCGAAGTCCCTGAAGATCGATATTCGTCTGCATTGCCGGTGCTCCTTCGATCTGTACTGCCCGTTGCTACAAGTTCAAGTTAACTTGAAGTCAAGCGGGAATTGTGCTTTCGTTCATGCATGGAATCCATGCTGACCATCACCGACGTGTCGCGGCGCAGCGGCGTCGCCTCATCGGCGTTGCGTTTCTACGAGGAGCGCGGGCTGATCGCGTCCGAGCGGGCCGGCTCGGGACACAGACGCTATCCGCGCTCCGTGCTGCGCCGGATCGCCTTCATCGTCTTTGCCCAGCGAATTGGGCTGACGCTTGAGGAGATCGGCGCCGAGCTCGCCAAGTTGCCAGCCGATCGCGTGCCGTCGCGTCGGGATTGGTCGCGGTTGTCGGGTCAGTGGACCAAGCGCATCGACCAGCGCATCGCCGAGTTGCAGCGCCTGAGGTCTGGGCTTACCGAGTGCATTGGTTGCGGCTGCCTGTCGATCGACCGGTGTAGCCTTGCGAACCCTTCCGATATGGCAGGTCGCAAGGGGCCGGGGCCGAGGTATTGGCTGGGGTGAGTTGCCATTACGGCATTACGGTGCATTAGCATTACGGTGACAGTGCATTTTTGCCACGTTTGCTCGGCTGTCGCTGTGTGTAGATTGAACGCATGGCTCGACTCTCATCGCCGCGCTGCCGATGTCGGCATCTGGGCGGCCGGTGGGCAGCGAACCACTTCTGGCCGAATTGCCGAGCAAACCGGAAAAGCTGTGAAATCGGGAAAACGCGGCAGGTGGGGAAAAGAAAATGGTGCACTGTCACCGTAAAAAAGCGGCGAGAAGTTGCAGCCAGGAATTACGATCCTAAGCCAGACCAAGCGTTTGGCGCGCCTCGTTGACGGTGGCCACGCGCCGGCCAAACTTCTCGACTGAGGCCGCCGCGAGTTCGACAAGCTCGGCGTTGCTGCGCGCCAGGCGTTCCTTGGTGATCCTGATATTATCCTCAAGTCCAGTGCGCACTGCGTCTGCTCCGCGCGCCAACGCCCATTCCATTACGATCGTCTGGTTGCGGCCTATTCCGGCCGCTGTCCAGGTGGATGGTGGAAACAGGAGTTTCGCTTCCCCGAGGAGCACATCGAGCAATCTCTCCTCCGCAGGCAGTGCGTTTTGCACGCCCATGACAAACTGGATGTGCGGGCGCTCACCTAAAAGTCCCGCGTCGGCCAGCCGCCTGGCAGTGTGAAGGTGCGAGAGGTCGAAGATCTCGATCTCCGGCAGCACGCCATTTGCCTTCATCGCGGTTGCGAGATCACCGATCAGGGCGGGATGGTTCTCGTAGACCATGCGTGGGAAGTTGACCGAACCGGTCGAGAGCGAGGCCATGTCCGGCTTCAGATATAGCGCCGAGCCACGCGCTGCAGGATCACGACCGCGCCCGCCGGTCGAAAACTGGACGATCATACCGGGGCAGTGCCTACGCACCCCCGCCTGAACGGCAGCGAAGCGCGTTGGTTCAGACGATGAACTCTGATCGTCATTGCGCACGTGGATGTGCACCAGCGACGCACCTGCTTCAAAGGCTTCCTGGGTCGACTCGATCTGTTCGGCCACGCTGATTGGCACCGCAGGATTGTCTTCCTTGCGCGGCAGCGAGCCGGTGATTGCAACAGCGATGATACAGGGTTCAGGCATGGCGATACTATCGGTCTACCTGGTCCATGAGCCAGCGGATCGCGAGCGGATAGCCCGCGGCGCCGAGCCCCGCGATCACGCCGGTGGCGACCTTCGATACCAGCGACCGATGATAGATCTCCTCGCGGCGATGGATGTTCGAGATATGCAGTTCGACGATCGGGCCCGGAAACATTTTAAGCGCATCGAGCACCGGGATCGAAATGAAGCTCAAACCGGCGGGATTGATCAGAATGCCCGCGCCGTCGTCGATCGCCTCATGCACCCAGTTGACGATTTCGCCCTCAATGTTCGACTGGTGAAAACGGATCGGATGGTCGCCGGCGGCGTCAAGGCACATCCCCTCGATTTCTGCGAGTGTCGTCCGCCCATAGATCTCCGGCTCGCGCATGCCGAGCCGGTTGAGATTTGGGCCGTTGAGAACGAAGATTGGCTTGGTCATGGTCCTATCCTTGATAGCCCAGCAGGCGCGGCAGCCACAGCACCAGCGATGGGAAGAAGGTGATCAGCATCAGGGCGGCAATCATCGCATAGAGAAACGGCATTACGTCGTGCACCAGGTCGCGCAGCGGCACCTCTGCGATGCGGGTCATGATGAACAGCAGCAACCCGTAGGGCGGGGTGACCAGCCCGAGCATGATGTTGACGACGACCATTACGCCGAAATGCACCATGTCGACACCGAGCGCCTGCGCCGTCGGAATCAGCACCGGCACGATTACCAGCAGGATAGTCGTGCCTTCCAGCACGCAGCCCAGGATCAGCAGCAGGATGTTGACCAGGATCAGGAAACCCATCGGCGAAAGATCCCAGGACTTCAGGATCACCGACAGGGACTGCGGAATGTTCTCAACCGTAACAACGTAGTTGAACACCAGGGCGCCGGCGATGAGCATGCCGATCGAGGCCGTGGTGCGGGCGCTGTTGAGAAGCGCATGATAGAGCTGGCCCGGCGTCACGCTGCGATAGATCGCGACCGAGATGAGCAGCGCGTAGCCGGCGGCGACCGCCGCGGCCTCGGTCGGGGTCATCACGCCGCCCCTTATGCCGACCAGCAGAACGACCGGCAGCATCAGCGCCGGAAATGCCCGCAAGGTGATCCCCGGAAATTCCCTGAGCGGCACCGGCTTTTCGACCGGAAAGTTCTTCCGGCGCGCGTCGATGGCGACGATGATCATCTGCGTCAGGGCGAGAAGAAGGCCCGGCACGATACCCGCAATGAAGAGGTAGCCGATGGATGCATCCGAGATTAGCGCGTAGATGACCAGCGGAATTGACGGAGGAATGATCGGGCCGATGACGGAGGTGACGGCTGTCAGCGCAGCGGCATAGCTCGCCGGGTACTTGCCATCCTTGGTCATGAGTTGCTGCATCATCTTGCCGGTGCCCGCGGCGTCGGCGATGGCCGAGCCGGACATGCCGGCGAAGATGATCGACTGCAGCACGTTGACTTGCGCCAGGCCGCCGCGGAAACGGCCGACGACGGCATTGCAGAATTGCAGCAGCCGGTCGGTCATAGTCCCGGCGTTCATCAATTCCGCGGCGAGAATGAACATCGGTACGGCAAGCAGAATGTAGCTTGTGTAGAGCCCGTTGAGGAGTTGCTCGGCGGAGGTGCCCATGTCGAGCCCTGCAAGCCAGAGATAGAGGATCGACCCGGCGATCATCGAGTGACCGATCGGCAGGCCAAGCAGGGCCAGCGCTGTGATCGCAACGACTGACAGCGAAAAGGGACTCGCGAGATTCATACGCCTGAGCTCGCTTTCGTGGGGTCAAATTCCGCCGGTGCTTCGCCGCGCAGAGCACGCCACGCCAGCCATAGGTAGCGGGCGATCACGGCGACCACGAAGACGAGATAGATCGTGAACAGCCAGTCGAAGCGTATCTTGAGGTAGGCGGTGCTCTCGACCTTCATGAACGTCACGTAGCTGAAGACGGCCGGAAAGGACCAGCCATAGAGCGCGACGAGAGCGATTGCGAAGGCGAGCGTCATTACCCGCCTGATGTCCGGACCGACTGTGGCGTAGAGGAGATCAAAACGGATTTCCTCCTCTTCACGAACGACGAACGCTGCGCCGAACAGCACAACCCAGATCCAGAGTACGACGGTGAGCTCGTTGCTCCAGCCGGTCGGCCACTTGAGAAGGTAGCGAAAAGCAACCTGCAGCAGAAACGCGGCGAACATGGCGCCGATTGCTATGGCGATTGCGTTCTCGGCGCGCCGGTAGAGCCAGCCGCCGACCTTTCTCAACCCCGGGTTCATGATGCCTCCCTGGCGGGCGTCTGGCCAAACCGGCCAGCCGGTCGCAAGCGGACCGGCCGGCGAGTTCGTCGCGTCAAAGCGCGTTGATCTTGTCGACCATCCCGGCAGGCCATTCCTTGGCCAAGGCGGAGGCAAGATATTGCTCCTGCACATGCTTGCGGAATGCTGCGACATCGGGCTCGTAGATCTTCAGGCCCTTGCCCTTGAACGTTTCAACGAGTTCCTTCTCGCGCGTCAGGTGTTTCTCTGTCGAGAAGTCGATCGCCTTGTCCGCCGCGGCCTGGACCTTTGCCTGCTTCTCGGCCCCCATCTCGTCCCACACCTTTTTCGAGATGCTGAGAAGGTCGAAACCAACAAGGTGCGAGGTAAGCACGATCTGCGACATGACCTCGTAGAACTTCATGTTCTCGACGTTGGGTAGAGGGTTGTCCTGCCCGTCGATTGCGCCTGTCTGCAGGCCGGTATAGACCTCGGCGTAGGCCATTGGCGTAGGGTTCGCACCGAGCGCCTGGCCGAGGAATTGCCAGGCGTCGCCACCCGGCATACGCAGCTTGATGCCTGCCATGTCGGCGGGAGTCTTGATTTCCTTGTCCGGCTTCAGGCCGACCTGGCGCAGGCCGAAATAGGTAGGGCCGAGCACCCTCACGCCGAGTTGGTCCTCGGTCATCCTCTTCAGCTCCGCACCGGCATCGCTGGCAAAGAACGCCTTAACGTGCGCGGCGTCACGGAACAGGTAGCCGGCGGTGACGATGGACCACGCCGGAATCTGCTTTGAGATGTCCTGCGGGGCAACGTTGCCCATCTCGAGGTTGCCGCGCTGAATGGCGACAAGTTCGGTGCCCTGCTTGAACAGGTTGCCGCCGTAATATCCCTCGAAGGCAAAGTCGTCCTTGATGGCGTCGGCAAACATTTTCATCATCTCGGCCCGGATGTCCTGCTCGGAGAACACGGCCGAGAAACGCAGCTTCGGCTTGTCCTGCGCGAAGGCGGGAACGGCGGTCGCGGCGGCGAGCGCGCCGGCGGCGACCATAAACAGGCGTCGGTTCATTTCAGCTTTCATGTCGATTTCCTCCCTATGGTCTTCATATGGTTATAGACGTCATTGCCTTCACGCGGCGGCCTCGAAATGATCTGCCATGGCGCGGCGGTCGGCCTTGCGCCCGGTGAAGAGTTCGAACGCGCGGACGGCCTGATAGACCGCCATGCCGATGCCCGGCAGCGTTCTGCAGCCGATCATACGGGCCGCGACCAACAACTCTGTTTCGGTCGGAAAATAGATTATGTCGGCGACCCATTTTTCGGCTGTCAGAAGAGCCGTGTCGAACGGTGTTCCGGGATATTTCGCCATGCCGACCGGGGTCGTGTTGACGATGCCGTTTGCCATGCGCACGGCTGCGGCCGGGTCCGGCCACGTCTCGACGCGACCGCCAAAAAAGGCGCCCATGCGCGACGCAAGATCCGAGGCGCGACTAGGTAGGCTGTCGAGGACGAACAGCCGGCCAACGCCCATTTCCATCAGCGCGTTTGCGACTGCGGCGCCCGCCCCGCCGGCGCCGAACATTGCGACGCAGCCCATCGATGCGCCAGTCATCGCTTCGCGAAAACTCTCCGCGAAACCCCAGCCGTCGGTGTTGTGGCCTTCCTTGCGTCCGCCAGTGAACACGACCGTATTCACCGCGCCTATGGCGTGCGCTTCCGGCGACAACGCATCCAGGACGGGAATGACAGCCTGTTTAAACGGATGAGTGACGTTAAGACCCTGAAAGCCCGCAATTTGCGCCGCCGCGATCAAGTCGCCGATCGCCGCGTCCGGAAATCCGAGCCTGTCGAAATCGAGCAAAAGGTACGAATAGCCGATGCCAAGGCGCCGGGCTTCACGCTCGTGCATGCCGGGAGTGCGCGATGACTGAATGCCGCGTCCGACAAGGCCAATCACGACCTTTTCGCTGCCGCCGCTGGCGGCGCTCTTGTGCTCGTCCGCAAGACGGCAAAGGAGGTCGACAAGGCTGTCGCCCATCTCCCGAGATTCCTCCCTGTGCGGGCCGCTTCCTGGCCCACATGCGGCAATTCCTGGATCGCCCTTGTGTTCACGTCAAACGCGCCGATAAATAAGTCCGTCGCGATTTGCGAAGATGTACTAACTGGTTAGTTTAGTCAATTGCCGGCTGGCGCCGAGGCGGGAACCCAAATTGCATGGCCGTTATCAAGAACGAACGAAAGCCGAAGCCGGACACGAGCACGACGCGTATCCAGGACCCTGAGGGCACGCGCCGCAACATCCTGGAGATCGCCTCCAAGGAGTTTGCCCTGAACGGCTTGTCGGGCGCGCGCATAGACGAGATTGCGGCGCGTACACGCTTCAGCAAGCGCATGATCTACTACTACTTCGGCGACAAAGAGGGGCTCTATCTGCGCGCGCTCGAGAACGCGTATCGCCAGGTGCGCGAGGGCGAGGCCCAACTTGATATCGAAGGTCTGCCCCCCGTGGCGGCACTGACACGCCTAGTGGAGTTCACGTTCGACCACCATCACCGACACGAGGAATTCATCCGCATGGTGATGATCGAGAACATCCATCACGGCCAATACCTCGAACAATCGGATGCGATCCGCGAACTGAATGTGACTGCGATCGACCATATCTCTCGCATCTATTCGCGCGGTGTCGAAGAGGGGGTCTTCCGGCCGGGACTCGATGCGGTCGAACTCCATTGGCAAGTAAGCGCGCTGTGCTTCTTCAACGTTTCCAATCGCGCCACCTTTTCGATGATCTTCGGACGCGACTTCGGCGCGCCGGCACAACTCGAGCGGCTCAAACGCAACAGCGTGGAGATGCTGTTGCGTTTTGTCGCGAAGGACGAAGCTCCCGCAGAACGCTGAGCGCGCCGAAACTTGCGGTGCTGCCAGCGTTGCCTTAATTATGTACGAACTGGTTCGTTCATGCCAACCAGGGAGGAAGCGCGCTTGAAGACTTCGATCGCGACGGTGTCGATCGCCGGTGACCTGGCGGAGAAATTTGCGGCAATTTCCGCCGCGGGCTTCGACGGTGTTGAAATCTTCGAGAACGATTTCCTCGCCTTTGACGGCTCACCGCGCGACGTCGGCCGAATGGCTGGTGACACAGGTCTGACTATAACGCTCTTCCAGCCGTTCAGGGACTTCGAGGGTTTGCCGGAGCCCCAGCGCAACCGCGCCTTTGATCGTGCCGAGCGCAAGTTCGACGTCATGCAGGAACTCGGCACCGACCTGATGCTGGTATGCTCGTCGGTGTCGCCGGTCTCGCTTGGCGGGATCGACCGGGCGGCCATGGACTTTCACG
This sequence comes from Mesorhizobium sp. M5C.F.Cr.IN.023.01.1.1, assembly GCF_003997585.1. Taxonomy (NCBI): domain Bacteria; kingdom Pseudomonadati; phylum Pseudomonadota; class Alphaproteobacteria; order Hyphomicrobiales; family Phyllobacteriaceae; genus Mesorhizobium; species Mesorhizobium sp. M5C.F.Cr.IN.023.01.1.1. The sequence continues at coordinate 27,129 of NZ_RZSU01000064.1, forward strand.
AGCTTGGCGAGCGCGCCGCCAAGCGCGGTCTGCGCGTCGGCTACGAGGCATTGGCCTGGGGGCGTCACGTCAACGATCATCGCGATGCGTGGGAAATCGTGCGCAGGACTGAGCATCCGAACATCGGGCTGGTTCTCGATTCTTTCCACACGCTAGCCCGCAGGATTGAACTCGGCTCCATCCGTTCGATACCTGCGGACAAGATCTTCATTGTCCAACTCGCCGACGCGCCGCTGATCGAAATGGACTTGCTTTATTGGAGCCGGCACTTCCGCAACATGCCAGGCGAAGGCGATCTGCCGGTGCGACAGTTCATGCAGGCGGTCGCGGCAACCGGTTATGACGGCTATCTGTCGCTCGAGATTTTCAACGACCAGTTCCGTGGCGGGTCGGCAAAGGCGATCTCCGTCGACGGACGGCGTTCGCTCGTATGGTTGTTGGATCAGGTGCGGCGTGAAGAACCGGCACTTGACATGGCTATCCCGCCCATGCCCGACCGCATCGGTGTCGGAGGGGTCGAGTTCATCGAGTTCGCGGCCGATCGCCAGGACGCGGGACAGCTTGGATCGCTGTTGCGCATGCTCGGCTTTGTCGAGGCCGGTCGGCACGTCTCGAAGGAGGTCACGCTCTACCGCCAGGGCGAGATCAATATTGTCATCAATACCGAGCGGCAGGGCTTTGCCCATTCTTCCTTTGTTGTCCATGGCACGTCGGCATACGCGATGGGCCTGAAGGTCGAGGACGCCGCCGACACGGTCGCGCGCGCCGAGGCGCTGGGCGCGGAGATCTTTCACCAGCGGGTCGGGCCCGGCGAGTTGTCGATCCCGGCGATCCGCGGCGTCGGCGGCGGACTGATCTACTTCCTCGATGCCAAGACCGACCTGGCAAAGGTCTGGGACATAGAGTTTACGCCGGTCACGTCGGCAAGCTCCGGCAATGGCGTCGGCCTCACCCGCATCGATCATGTCGGGCAGACCATGGCACAGGAGGAGATGCCGAGCTGGCTGCTGTTCTATGTCTCGATCTTCAGGACGACCAAGACCCCCATGGTCGACATCGTCGATCCGGCCGGTCTCGTGCGTAGTCAGGTGATCGAAGGCCTGGACAAGCGCTTCCGCCTCACGCTGAACGGCGCCGAGAGTCACCGCACCCTGGCTGGCCATTTCATCGCCGAAACCTTTGGTTCCGGCGTCCAGCATCTGGCACTCGCGACGGATGACATCTTTGCGACGGCGGCGAAGCTGCAGGCAAACGGCTTCGAACCGCTTCAGATATCGATGAACTACTACGACGACGTAGAAGCTCGTTTCGGTTTGGATCCGGAGGTCGCCGATAGGTTACGCTCAGCCAACATCCTTTACGACCGCGACGACAACGGCGAATTTTTCCAGCTCTATGCGCCGACATTCGGAGAGGGGTTCATTATCGAGTTCGTTGAACGGCGCGGCGCTTATGCAGGATATGGTGCGCCGAACGCGCCATTCCGCATCGCCGCGCAAAAACGGCTGATGCGGCCCAAAGGAATGCCAAAGATATGACCGGTATGAACTTTGCTCGCATTAATGGCGCGACGATCCACTACCGGCATCGTCCCGCAGCTGGCAGGCCGACGGTCATCTTCGCGAACTCGCTCGGCACCGATATGCGCATCTGGAACGAGGTCGAGCGAAGGCTCGCCGACGACTGTACATTCGTTGCGTTTGACAAGCGCGGACACGGTTTGAGCGAACTGGGTGTCGCGCCGCAAACAATCGAGACCCATGCGACAGATCTTGCAGGGCTGCTCGACCTTCTTGGCGTAAAGCGCGCGGTGATCTGCGGGCTTTCGATCGGCGGCGTCATTGCGCAATGCGTCTACAAGACGCGGTCGGATTTGATCGACGGGTTGATCCTTTGCGATACGGCAGCGAGAATCGGTACGGCCGAGATGTGGAACGGGCGCATCAACGCGGCCCTGTCGGACGGCATCGCGAGCTTTGCCGACGACGTGATGCGAAAATGGTTCACGCCGGATTTCCATAAAAATCGCGGCGAGGAATTGGCGGGATATAAAACGATGCTGACGCGCCAGGATCCGGCCGGCTACGCGGCCGCCTGCGCGGCTATCCGCGACGCCGATTTCACTGCGACGACCGCCGCGATCAAAGTGCCGACACTCTGCATTGTCGGCGATCAGGACGGATCGACGCCGCCTGAACTGGTGGAATCGCTGGCCCGCTCAATCCCCGCCGCACAGTTCGAGGTCATCGCCGATGCGGGCCACATCCCATGCGTCGAGCGGCCGGAAAGGCTCGCCGGGCTGATCCGTGGCTTCCTGAACGACATGCGAAGAGAGCGCAAATGAGCAAGCCACAACACGGCGACCGATACATCGAAGGGATGGCGACGCGCCGTTCGGTGCTGGGTGACGCCCATGTCGACCGCGCAGAGGCGGCCAAGACCGAATTCGACATTCCTTTCCAGGAACTGATCACGGAGGCTGCATGGAGCCACGTCTGGTCGCGGCCGAACATCACCAAGCGCGATCACCATCGCGCTGCTCGCGGCGCTGAGGCAGGATGAAGAGGTTGCGATGCATATCCGCGCCAGCGTCAATACCGGGGCGACGCGCGACGACATACGCGAGGCGCTGCTGCACGTAGCAATCTATGCCGGGATACCGGCGGCAAATCATGCGATGAAGATCGCCAGGAAGACGTTCGACGAAATGGACGCTCAAGCCGGCAAATCATGACCAACTCGCGCTTTCCCGCTAACCGCACGCCGGAAATCGGCGCCTTCTTTCAGCGCGACCGCAACTGGCATCCGCCGGCCTTCACGCCAGCCTACAAGACTTCCGTTCTGCGTTCGCCGCAACGGCCGCTTCTTTCCCTCGACAACACCCTGTCGGAGCTTACGGGGCCGGTCTTCGGCCACAATATTCTCGGTGAACTGGACAATGACCTCATACACAATTTTGCCGGGCCGGGCGAAAGCGCGATCGGGCCGCGCATCCTCGTCTATGGCCGCCTACTGGACGAGCGCGGCATCGGCGTCGCCGGTGCGTTGCTGGAGGTATGGCAGGCCAACGCCGGCGGACGCTATCGACACAAGAAGGAGACCTATTTCGCGCCACTCGATCCGAACTTCGGCGGCTGCGGCCGCACCATCACCGGCGAGGATGGCTCCTATTGTTTCCGCACGATCCAGCCGGGGCCATATCCCTGGCCCAACGGACCAAACGACTGGCGTCCAGCTCACATCCATTTCTCGATCTTCGGGCACGGCTTCGCGCAGCGCTTGATCACCCAGATGTATTTCGAGGGCGACCCGATGATCTGGAGGTGCCCGATCGTGCGGACCATCAACGACCGCCGTGCTATTGAAGGCCTCACCGCCGCGCTCGACATGGAGGCAACGATACCGATGGATGCGCGGGCATACAAATTCGACATTGTGCTGCGCGGCCGCCGCTCGACGCTGTTCGAAAACCGCATCGAGGGCAACTGATGGTCCAGGCTCTCGGTCGGCTGAAGGAAAGTGCCTCGCAGACCGCGGGACCCTACGTCCATATAGGGCTGACGCCCAACTTTGCCGGTATCGCGGGCGTCTATGAACGCGACCTTGGCACCGCGATGGTCAACGACAAGACTAGGGGCGAACGCATCTGGGTCAACATTCGGGTGATCGACGGCGCCGGCTCGCCGCTGAAAGACGCGCTTGTGGAGATCTGGCAGGCGGACGCCGCCGGCATCTACAATTCGCCCTCGGATCTGCGCGGCTCCGCCGACCCGAATTTTACCGGCTGGGGCCGGCTGCCCACCGACATGACAACGGGCGAATGCATGTTCGAAACCATCAAACCCGGTCGCGTGCCCTTTTTTGACGGCCGCAAGATGGCGCCGCATCTGACTGTCTGGATCGTCGCGCGTGGAATCAACATTGGTCTCCACACCCGCATGTATTTCAGCGACGAGGAAACGGCCAACGCCGAGGATCCCGTCCTGATGCGCATTGAGCAAAGAGAGCGCGTGTCGACGCTGGTCGCGCCGCGCGATGGCAACATCTATAAGTTCGACATTCATCTCCAGGGCATCAACGAGACGGTCTTCTTCGACATATGATCGCAGCATTCGACAATCCTCTCCTGTCCGGGCTTCTCGGCGATGAGAAGATGGCGACGCTGCTCGGCGTCGAGGCCGAACTTGCGACGATGCTGCAATTCGAGAAAGCCCTCGCCGACGCAGAAGGTGCACTCGGCATCGTCCCGGCGGCTGCAGCAAGCGCAATCGGACGCGTCCTCGACAACTTCCGGCCGGAAATCCAGGCGCTGAGGGACGGAACGGCGCGCGACGGCGTCATGGTGCCGGAGCTCGTGCGGCAGATCAGGCATGCTGTGGGAGAGCCGCATTCGGAGCATGTGCATTTCGGTGCGACTAGCCAGGACGTGATCGACACGGCCATGATCCTGCGAATTCGCGCCTGTATCGACCTGTTGGAAGAACGGCTTTCGGCTCTGGTGGTCGCCTTCGCCGATCTCGGCCATCGGTTTGGCGATCGCCCGCTGATGGCCCGAACCCGAATGCAGCCAGCGATTCCGATTTCCGTAGCCGACCGGGTCACAAGCTGGCGCGAACCGCTCGTGCGCCACCACGAGCGGCTTCAATCGGTGCGAGGATCGGTTCTCGTCATCCAGTTCGGCGGCGCCGTCGGGACACTCGAAAAGTTCGCAGACAAAGGCGCCGCCGTCCGTGCCGTGCTGGCCCGGCGGCTAGGCCTCGGCGACGCACCGCAATGGCACAGCCAGCGCGACCGCATCGCTGAACTGGCCAACTGGCTGTCGCTTGTGACGGGCGGCCTCGGCAAATTCGGGCAGGACATTGCGCTGATGGCGCAGGCAGGCGACGAGCTCCAGCGGGCGGGCGGCGGTTCATCGTCCGCCATGGCGCACAAGCGCAATCCCGTCGACGCCGAGATGCTGGTGACGCTTGCCCGCTACAACGCAGTCCAATTGTCGGGAATGCATCATGCGCTGATCCATGAGCAAGAGCGCTCTGGTGCAGCCTGGACGCTGGAATGGTTGATCTTGCCGCAGATGCTCATGGCGGCTGGAGCATCGACCTGTGTCGCGGACAGGCTGGTCCGAACCGTAGCGGCAATTGGAGGCAACGTTGACTGATCCCACCAGGCGGCTCACGCCGTGGATCTTGCGATTTAGCCGTCTCCGCTACCACTTAGTCAGTAAGATCAAGCGGTCACGTGAGCTACCATCAGCCACACTGAGCGCACTCGCAGGCATCGAGTGGGTTGGAAATGGCCGTGCCCTGGTTTGCCGACAATTGTGCGGCCATACCCATGGCGACAGCTTTCCAGCCATCATCCAACGTCACCTCAACCCGCCCTTCGCCTCGTAGGGCGGCGCAGAACCGCTGATGCTGATAGAAAGTCGAGCCGTTGTGATCGCCGGCCGTCAACAATTGGGGGTCGACCGGGATCTCGACGGTGTACGGTCCCTGCGGAAAGCGCGGGCTGACGATCAACTGCGGCGTCGGCGCCGCGCCGAGATGAGTTGGCCAGAAGCGGCCGGGACCCGGCACCAGGCATTCGACTTTACCTCGCGCACCGACGGCACTGATCTCCTCCTGATAGCGGCTGCCCTCTGCATACATGCATAGTTCCAGCATGGCGCGCGCGCCGCTGGCGAAATCGACCAGCACGTAGCCGCAATCCCAGATATCGGGTGTCTCGCCATCATAACGTTCGTTGAGATGGTTCACTTCCTGTCCGGCCGACGCCATGATTCTTACCGGTTCCGATTTCAGAATCAGCCGCATGAGATCGAAGAAATGGCAGCATTTTTCGACGAAAGTGCCTCCCGATCGACGGTTGAAGCGGTTCCAATGGGCCACCTTGTCCAGGAACGGGTAGCGATGTTCGCGAATTGTCAGCATCCGGATGCCGCCGGTGGCGTTCTGCGCCTGCTCGATGAATCGAGCGACCGGCGGCATATAGCGATATTCCATCGCGACCCAGACTGGTGCGGTATAGGTCGCGGCGAACGCCTTCACCGCGGCTGCGTCGACCGGATCGGTGAAAAGCGGCTTCTCGACCAGGATGGGCAGCGCACGGATAGCAGCGATTTCCTTGAGCTGCGCGAAATGCACATAGTTCGGACTGGCGATGAGCAAGCAGTCGACGCGCGGATCGGCCGCCACCTCCGCGACCGAGCCGGCGATCGACGCTTGCGGGGCAAGGTCTGCCGCGCGTGCGCGCATCATCGCGTCGGGCTCGAAGATCGCCGCGACGCCGACATCGGGCAGCAGCGCGATATTGCGAAGGTGCTCTTGCCCCATCATGCCGCAGCCGATGATCCCGTAGGAAATGTGCTTCGCCATATCAGTTCCCTATCGCAGCCGCGCGACATAGCGCGCGACGCCATGATCAAACCAGGTCCTGGAATACTCCGCGCTGGCGCCGTCCTGCGTCCAGCCGGTACGCTCGATGAAGCCGGCGGCGGCGCCTGGCGCGAGGCCGAATTCAGGCAGCGACCATCCCGGCACCTGGCCGACCCCGACGCGGTCCTCTGCACGCGAGATCCAGATGCCGAGCGCCTTGCGGTAGTAGAGATAGAGAGAGTCCGACAGTTCTTCGATAGCAACCGTCTCCGCACGGGAACCGTCGAGCCAGATCTCCTCCAGCGCCGCCGGCATGCCGCCGAGGCTCCGCAGCCGTCTTATTCTATGGGCCTCGCCGCTCGATCCGAACACCGGCAGGTCCATCGGTTTCGCCAGCCGATCGACTGACAGAACGCGCGCCGTCGGCAGCCCGCCTCCCTCCAGGAGCTCCAGCCGGAACATGGAATAGACACTGGCCACGTCGGGTTGCGAACGTACGTAGTTGCCGGAACCCTGGATGCGACTGAGCAAGCCTTTGCGCTCGAGATCGCCGAGCGCCTTGCGCAATGTACCAACCGCTATTCCGAGGTCCGCAGCCATGTCGCGCTCCGGCGGAAGCTTCTCGCCCTCGATCATCCGCCCAGCCGCGATCTCGCGAATGAGCATTTCGCTGACCTGCTGATGCTTCGGAAGCGCGTACGCGTTTTTGGACGTGGTCAAATTTTCTCCACCGCAAAATTGATACACTATTGATCTACACAATCACGAATGATATGCAACAGGAAAGGCAGTCGCGGCGCCAATTGACGAAGGGAGTGCGGACATTGACGGTCGTTCCGGTGACGTCCGCTGATCTCGACGCAACTGAAGTGTCGTGGTTTTCCGCTTTGTGCTCCGATGATTTTCGCTATCTCGGCGTACCGGATGGCGCGCTGCGGTCGAATTGGGAGCACTGCTCAGATATCGTCAAGACAGCCGAAGAACTGGGCTTTCGCAGTATCCTGTGTCCCTCGTCCTATCAGGTCGGCCAGGATACTCTGTCCTTCGTGGCGGGCTGCGCTCCGATAACCTCTACGATCAACCTTCTCGCGGCGGTGCGTTGCGGCGAAATGCAGCCGATCATGCTGGCGCGCACGCTCGCAACGCTCGACCACATGCTAAAGGGCAGATTGACTATAAACGTCATCTCTTCCGACTTTCCCGGCGAACTCGCCGACAGCCGCTTCCGCTATCAGCGTTCGCGCGAGGTCATCGAAATCCTGCGTCAGGCCTGGACGCGCGACGAAATCGACCATCAGGGCGAAGTCTACCAATTCGGGAAAGTAACCGCCGACCCCGCAAAGCCCTACCAACAGAATGGCGGGCCGCTACTTTATTTCGGCGGTTATTCGCCCGACGCGCTCGAACTCTGCGGCGCACAGTGTGACGTGTATCTGATGTGGCCGGAGGCGAAGGACGTGTTGGCGCACCGCATGCGTGATGTTCACGAGCGTGCAGCCGCCCATGGCCGCACATTGGATTATGGCCTGCGCGTCCACGTGATTGTGCGCGACACCGAAGCCGAAGCCCGCGAATATGCCGAGGAGTTGGTTTCGAAACTCGACGACGAGCAGGGCAGAATTATCCGCGCCCGCGCACTGGACGCGACATCCCTGGGCGTCGCGCACCAAGCAAAGAACCGCGCCGGCGCCGACGCACAAGGCTATGTCGAGCGGCATCTGTGGACCGGCGTTGGCCGCGCCCGCTCCGGTTGCGGCGCCGCGATCGTCGGCTCGACCGACCAGGTCATGTGCGAGATCGAGGAATACCGGAAAATGGGGATCCGCGCCTTCATCTTCTCCGGCTATCCGCATCTTGATGAGGCCTTGTCCTTCGGCAAGCGCGTGCTGCCGAACATCAGCACCTGCTCGCTGCCGCATGCCTATGGCCGGGTGCCGGAAATCACCCCGGCGACCCCGCTCGGAACCGGGGAGCGGCGATGATGATGCTGCGAATGCGCGTCAACGAGATTGAAGCTTACACCGCAGCCCTTGGCCAGAAGGGCGCCTGATGTACCACTTCCTCAACCCCGAGCAGCAACCGATGAAAAGCTTCGTGCCCGGCCCCGACCGCAAGCGCGAGTTCCGCGACGCGCTCGGCCGTTTTGCGACCGGTATCACCGTCGTCACCACGATGACGCCTGATGGTCCCGTTGGCATCACGGCGAACAGCTTTGCATCGGTGTCCCTCGACCCGCCGATCGTGCTTTGGTCGATCGGCCGGCATTCGAGGCGCTTTGCCGCCTTCGCAGGTTGCGAGCATTTCGCGGTTCATGTTCTGGGCGCGGAGCAGATGGAGCTGAGCCAGCGCTTTGCTCGCGTCGGTCAAGCCTTCGACGGCCTCCAGCACGACCTGAACGATGCCGGCGTGCCGCTGCTGGGTGGCTGCCTGTCGCGGTTCGAATGCGTGCGGATCTCCGGGCATGAGGGCGGCGACCATTTGATCGTCGTTGCCCGCGTAACCGCCGCGACCTTGCGAGACGGCGAGCCTCTGCTTTTCTTCGGCGGAGGTTACGGACGCTTCGAAGACGGCCCGAACGTGACCCCATCGATGTAGTGATGGCCTGGCCCGGACAACGGTGTGGACCATACGTCTCAGGCGCGAACCGGGCCGGTCGACTGGCGTTGCACGATATGGCAGGCGAATTCGATACGGCGCGGCGGCAGGTCCCCGCCGAGATCGGCGAGCAGGAGGTCGAGCGACGCCGCGCCGATCTCGCGCATCGGGATGTGCATCGTCGTGAGGGGCGGGTTTTGGAAAGCCGCCTGCGGAAGGTCATCCATGCCCATGACCGACACGTCGGCGGGCACCTCGTAACCCGACTTCCGGATCGCCATCATCGCGCCGATAGCGAGGCTGTCGCCCGCGGCGAGCACAGCGGTGAAGTCGAGGCCACGAGCCTCAATGCGCCGCGCGATCGCTTCCGCCGCAAGGTCCGGCAGCCAATCCGCCACCTCCACAGCCAGGTCGCCGGCCGCCAGGCCGCGCTCTCGCAGGGCGTCTTGCCAGCCCTCGAAGCGACGCTCGATCGTGCGCCGCCCGCGCCGCATCAGGAACAGGATGCGCCGGTGGCCGAGGTCAAGCAGGTGCTGCGTCGCGAGATGCGCCGCGGAGCGGTTGCATGGCGTCAGGCTCGAATGGTGCATCGCCGGGTCATCGCCGTTTATGAGCACGATCGGCTTGCCGAAACCGCCGGTCAGCGTCAGCACCGCCTCGTCGTCGAGCGTCAGAAACAGACAGCCAACGACGCTCTTGTCTTGCCTGGCCTCATTGAGCAGCGCGATCTGCTCACCGGCGTCGGCGATCGAGCGCGACACCAGCTCGACACCGAGAGTTCGTGCGCGCTCGTTCAGTCCGTCGAGCACATAGAAGGTGAACTGGTTGCGGCCATAGTCGATCCTGGCAGCGTTGCTTGCGGCGAGGATCACCTTGCGGCCGGCGATCGAAGTCGCGACCGTGTAGTTCAGCTTCTTGGCGGTTTCGATGATCATCGACCGAAGGTCGCCGCGCACGCCTTTGCCGCCGGCAAGCGCCCGCGACGCCGTGCTGACGGAAACGCCGCAGCGCGCGGCGACGTCTTCGAGCCGCACGCGCCGGCTGAGCGTGCCGCGCTTCCCGCTTTCGACCTTCACGACCATCGGCTGTTTCCTCACCAGACCTTCATGCTGCAAAAAAATTTCAGATTGCGCAACAAAAATGCCTGTGGCACCCATTTGCCCGGCATCGCGCAAACTTGGGAGGAGTAGTGGCGTCAACGAGAGATATGCGCTCAAAGCTCGACCTGCTCGTGCGCGGCATGACGGGCCTGCGCCATGACGGCCGTTTCGACGAGCCCAACCTCGACGGCACGGCCGGCGACTACATCAGCTTCGATTCCTGGGAATGGCCGCAGGGTGTGGGGCTCTACGGCCTCGTTTGCCTCTGGCGGCACAATCGCGATCCGAAGCTTTTGAAGACAATCGAAGACTGGTACGAGCGCCATTTAAGGGCGGGCCTACCGCCGATGAACATCAACACCACCGCTCCGATGATGGCGCTGGCATTGCTCTGGCGCGAGACACGCGATCCGCGCTGGGAAACGGCTCTCGGCCAATGGGCTGAAAGGCTGCTTCGCGACATGCCTCGCACGCCCGAGGGCGGGTTCCAACACAATGTCTCAGACAAGATCAACGACGACGAATTGTGGGACGACACCTTGTTCATGGCTGGCCTGTTCCTCGCTTTCTACGGACGCGCGGCCGGCCGGCAATCGTGCATCGACGAGGCTGTTCGCCAGTTCCTCGTTCATGCTCGCTATCTCGCCGACCCGAAAACGGGCTTGTGGTTCCATGGCTGGACATTTGCCGGCCGACATAATTTTGCCCGCGCTCTCTGGGCCCGCGGCAACGCCTGGATCACGGTCGGCATCCTCGACCTGATCGAAAACGGCGGTATCGGCAAGCCAGTCGAAGCCTATCTGCTCGGCGTGCTGGAGGCCCAGATCGACGCGCTACTGCGCCTGCAGGCGTCATCGGGAGCATGGCACACTTTGCTCGATGACCCGACGTCCTATGAGGAGATGTCCGCCACGGCCGGCATCGGCTATGGTCTCATGAAAGCTGCGCGCATAGGCATCGGGCCCAAGGCGTGCGGTCCGGCGGGCCTGCGCGCACTCGACGCGGTGCTGGCCAGCATCGACGAGAACGGCGTGCTCGGAAACGTTTCCTACGGCACCCGCATGGGCCATGATCTCCGGTTCTACCGCGACATCCCGATTCAGCCTACCGGCTACGGCCAGGCCCTGGCGATCCTCTGCCTCACCGAGGGGATGATCCATGCAGAAGCTGCCGAGGCGGCGGCATGACGATGCGCGTTCTCTTCGGCGCCGGTCCGGGCGACATCGACGGCTACGGGACTGAGCGGCTACGCGCTGAGTTTCTGGTGGGGCAGTTGTTCGAGCCCGGCCGCATCGCCTTCGCCTACACCC
>NZ_RZSU01000065.1:0-36273 GCF_003997585.1 Mesorhizobium sp. M5C.F.Cr.IN.023.01.1.1
GCGAAAGCCGGGCCTTTTGGGCGCCCGTTTCACTGGGCTATTCCAGTGGTACCGATATCGAGATCACGCGCGGCCTGAAAGTCGGGGATGTGGTACTCAGTCCGACAGGCCGCTTCCAGTACCAGGCGGTCAACATACAGGCATCAGGCGGGTGAACCTCGCGATCAAAGATATCAGGCACAACCTGTTGAGGTTCGTCCTGACTGTCTTCGGCGTTGGCCTGCTGATGGCGGCGACGATCGGGATGCTGGGCATGTATCGCGGCATCGTCTACGAAGCACTCATCGTGATCGATGGCATTGGTGCCGACCTCTGGGTCGTCGAAGGGGGAAAGTCCGGACCGTTCGCCGAATCCTCCGCCGTTCCGGCCAATCTCGATCGCCGCGTGGCCGGCGTGGCCGGCGTTGCGGCGACGCGGCGGTTCATCCAGTACAATCAGCAGTTCGATGTCGACGGGGCTCCCCTGCGCATGTCGGTCACCGGAGTAGACTATCCAAGCGACAGTGGTAGTTGGATACCATTGACGGCGGGCCGTCACGTCCAATCGAATCGTTACGAGGCGATAGCCGACAAAACGCTCGGTCTGGCTGTTGGCGACGAGATCCGGCTTGGACGGGATAGCTATACGATTGTCGGCGTGTCGACCGGGCAGGTCGACATGGGTGGCGACGGCCTGCTGTTCGTCACCATCCCGGACGCGCAGGTCATCAATCAGCTCCTGCCCAGCGAAGCGATCCTCCTCAACCGCGCCGCCAAGGGCAAGACCCGCATGGGTCTCGGCGACGATACCGGAAGTGTCGCCGCGGTGATCGTCGAAACTCTCCCGGGCGCCGACAAGGAGGTCGTGCGTGACGCGATCAAGCGCTGGGGTGATGTCGAGGTCCTGACTCAACAGGACCAGGAAACGCTTCTGCTGGACGGCCGCCTCGGCAAGCTCCGCGTCCAGATCCTGGCTTTCACGACGATGACGCTGCTCATCTGCTGCGCCGTCATAGCGCTGACCATCTATACGATGACGATCGAGAAGGTCGCGCAGATAGCGCTTTTGAAGCTGATTGGCGCTCGTGACAGGGTGATCATCGGCATGATCGCGCAGCAGGCGGGGATGATCGGGTTTTGCGGCCTCGTTCTAGCCATCGCCATCTCGTTCACGATCTATCCGAGATTCCCGAGAACCGTGCTGATCACCCAATCCGACCTTGGCGTGTTGTCGTTGGTGCTCATGGCGCTCAGCCTTGCGGCCAGCTGGTTTGCGATCCGTCGTGCGCTCGCGGTCCGTGCCCAGGAGGTGCTGGCCTGATGTCGCAGCGCCGCCTCGCCACGCTGGAGGTCCGCAGCGCCAGCAAAGTCTATGAGAGCGGCGGCTCTCCGGTCACAGCGCTGGCTGAAGGTTCGCTGACCTTGAGCCCCGGCGCCGTCAGCGGCATCGTCGGCCCCAGCGGCTCGGGCAAGACGACACTGCTGATGATCGCCGGCCTGCTGGAGGCTCCGACTACCGGAGAGGTTCTGTTCGACGGCAAGGTAATTTCGCGTCCCGGTGCTAAGCTCAACGAGCTGCGGACCTTCAGGCGGACCCATCTTGGCTTTGTATTCCAGAAGGCGAATTTGATCCCTTTTCTCACGGCGGCCGAGAACGTCGCCATCGCCATGCACGTCAACGATGTCGGCCGACAGCAGGCCCAGATGCGAGCCGCGAGGCTGCTCGATGCGTTGGGCATGGGACATCGCGGCTCCAACTATCCGTCCCAGCTTTCCGGCGGCGAGCAGCAGCGCGTTTCGATCGCGAGGGCCCTGGCTAATGATCCAACCGTCATTCTGGCCGACGAACCCACCGCTGCGCTGGATGGCACGCGGGCGGAGATGGTGATGAAGGTCTTCAGGCATCTGGCGGACAGTCGCAATGTCGCGATCTGCGTTGTGACCCACGATACGCGCTGGATGACTTACTTCGATTCGACGCTCGAACTCGAAGACGGCCGAGCACGGAGGTAGACACCCGCCGCTGCGAATGACCGATAGCCCAGACACCGGCATTTTCGCGCTTGCGGCATTCTCAACCAAGCGCTCAAACCATCCCGGTCGCACGTTACCGCAGTTTGCCGCATCTACAGGCCAGAAATCGCGTCGACCAGTCTGCGTCGCAGCGATAGCGGCGGCTCGCTGAACAAGAGCTATTGCATCAGTGCCGGGTGAATGGAACATCTGCCGACCATTGCCGTTGATATGCTCGTCAGGCGAAAGGGCTGCATATGTCAAAAATTCAGGCGGTAACTCCAGAGCATTTGCAGCGGCTCAAGCTCGAAGCGTCTGCTTATTTTGGTCCGAAAGTGCTCCACGAAGCATTGTTGCGTCTTTGCCAGGCTTGCGGAAGCGATAGCCTTGACCGGTTCGAGAAGACTATGGTCGATCAGATCGAGGCAATGAATGATGAAAGGGCCGATTTCGAGACAATGAAGGAATTTGCCATCGAACAGCTTTACGCCTGCGTTCGAGAGGTCAGTTGTTCGCCGAAAATGAAACAGCCGCTGGAGGAAGCAGAAACCCGTAGGACACTTGGTCGGTCGGAAGAGCCGAAAACCTTGGAAGACCAGTTGCAGGCCGGACTTGAGGATTCCTTTCCCGCGAGCGATCCGCCGGCCGTGGTGTCCACAGCGATCTCCGGCGGGGCGAAAAAGCTGGTCGGGACTGACGAAGTGCTGAAAAAGCGGCGAGAGGAAGCGGCTAAGAACAACGACCGGTCATAAGGTCACTCCCGAGCGAAAGGGATGCTTCCGCCCATTTGGCCGCCGCGGCTCCGGTAACCATACGAACAGATGGCCTGCATGCACCGGCGCCGGAGCTTGCCGGCCGCCTGTCGCGCCGACAGCCGCAACTTCCGGCAGGCCTGGACAATTGCTTAGCCGTCTCTCTTTTATTCCAGCCTTATCAGCCTAATCAGCCTTCATCCGCATCGACACCTGCTTTGGCCAGAAGCGGCTCGGTTTGCGAGGTGAAATTGATGAAAGGGCGTTCCCTTGGCCGCTCCGATAAGGCGGGCGGGGATTCGCCGCTGCCAGCTCAGCCCAAAACGCACGGCCTGCGCGTATTTCGCCCAATCCAAGATTTTCTGGCGACTTATTTCTATGTCCGGAACGATCCAAACCTTCATGCATTTAGCTAGGTCTGCGTTCATCAACTCTTTCTTGCTGGGAGCTGGACCATTGTCCTCCAGGGGCTATGCCTTGGCCAACCGGGAAACGGATGAAGTTTCCATCGTTGACCTGATACCTGCCTTGCGAGCTTTCGCGCGCAGTTTCTGCCGTGTTCCTGACGATGCCGATGACTTGGTCCAGGAGACATTGACCAAAGGGCTCGCCAACATCGATAAGTTCGAGCCGGGAACGCGTATGAAGTCATGGCTCTTCACCATCATGCGCAACACATATTATACGCGCATCAAGGCCGCCGACAGGGAAAAACCCGGCCTGCTTGACTGTGCCTCTCTGATCCCGATTTCGGAAGCTACGCAGGAGTGGTCCGTTCAGAGCAAGGAAGTCTACAGCGCGGTCCAGATGTTGCCGGAACATCAGCGAGAGGTCCTGATGCTGATCGGGGTTCTTGGTGTCAGCTACGAAGAAACTGCCGAAATTTGCGGTTGCGCGGTAGGAACGGTAAAAAGCCGGCTCAACCGAGCGCGCGCCAGCGTGCTGGAATACCTAGGCGAAAGTTCGTTGCAGACATTGGTAGAAAGACGCAATCACCTGTCCGAAGCACAGGGAAACTTCGCAGTCGACAGGCGTCGATAGCTAGTCCTCTTTCTTTGCTTTGCATCGACGCTTCTCGACAAGCGCGTTCTGCAATTGAACCGCGAGGTTGGTCAAGCGGTCGGGGACCTTTTCCTGCTCGATGGCAGTCAGCAGAGTTGCAATCTGCCGGTCTATTGCCAGCCGGAGTTGCGGGCTGATTGTATCGTCGCTCGAGCGAGACATAGTGTTCTCTTAACGAATTGGTCCCTTCACCAGTGTGGTGACAGCAATCAGCGTTTGCAAGGACTCCACACGCCGTCCCAGCAGTCAGCGCCGTCCCTTGCACAGCATCGTTTCGAAGCCGCTAGTCTCGTCGGGGAAGCTATGCTTTCCCCTCCGGTTCTCCCCGGCAATGTTGCCGGGTGCGCTCGATAATTCGACTCTCGCGACCTCAACTGCCACTGGTCATGATTCGCGTTAGCGGCTGCAACAGTCAGTCTTAAGAGAGCCGATCTGCGGCGTGATACTGGTCGGAATTGATCCGATTGCCATCGAGCCGGCGTCGCTCGGTGTGCTGCTTCCTAGGCTCTGTTGGACAAAGCCGCGTTTCCTCGACCTTGTCCTTGGCCAAATCGGTCATCGCGCGGGCGCCGGAGCCTTTACCCTGACGGCAGAGGTGATGTCTACCGCCGGATGCCATCTAGTCCTCCTTCGGATTGTGGGCACTCACAGGTGCTTTTTCTATTTGACGCCCGAACAATCATTGGGCCGTAATGTTCCGTCGGATGCAGTAAGAAGAAAGGCATTGCCATCCCACAGCCGGAAAGGCTTCTCGCCGTCAACCACGACCTGCATGCCGTGGGCTTCGGCGAGGCGGTGAACATCGGCACGATCCAGCGCCGGCGGTCCGCGATAGGAGTAATTCAGAAGTGCTGCCATGCCTGACGTTCTCAGAACACGCGCAATTTCCTTGAAATACCGCTCTGCCAGGCCCGCCAGCACCAGATAGGGGAAGCTGTCGACAGCCAGCACGCAATCGAAGCTTGCGTTGCTGAAATCGGCAAGATCTAGACCAGAGGTCGGCCGCAGGTCCACATTGCGCAGCCCGGCACATCGCCGACGAGCGACCGAAATCATCTTTGAGGATACGTCGATGCCGACGATCCGGTGCGCTGCATCCGAGAGCGCGCTTTCGAAACGTCCGATCCCGCAACCAATATCCAGAATGGTTCGGTCGGTGCCGGTGAAGCCTTGCCTTTCCAGCCATGCGACGATCTCGTCGGTGGCGGCGGTGAGTTTCTCCTCGTCTCCCAATGAAGACAGCTGAACGCTCGCCGCCAGGGAAACCGCCGCCGCTGCATCAAAGCTGGCGGCCAGCCGCCTGACCACCGCGGCGTCAGTTTCCCACCCATCGCGCTCGTGGCGAACGGCCGCACCTGTCTCACGGAGCATGGCAAAAATATCAGGCCTATGACGAAGAAGATCGGCGATCCGCTCCAGTCTGTCTCGTTTTCGAAGGTCGGCTGAACACATATCCAGCGCCACATCGGCCAATTCTGCGGCATCGATTCCCGTCTCGAAGCGAAGCGCCAGTCTGGCGATGATGGCTTCGACGCAGGCGCCGTCGGCCATGCACTCATCGAGCACCATTCTTGCAGTCGACGCCTGTGGCGATGGCTTTCGTTCAGTCGTGCTCATTGAGCGATGCTCCGCGTCCAGACCTTTCGCATTGTCCATTGGTCGACGGCGCCCCAGCCGTATTTGTAGGTTTCCTGGCCGCGCAGAAAGTCGAACTCCCGCGCCCCTTCACGAGCCGCCTCGGCAATCGCGTGGCCGATGAGGATTGCGCCGGGACTTTCCTCGGCATAGGCCGGATCAAAACCGCCAAGGTAGGCGTAGGCGCGGTGGCGATGATGAAATCCGTAGTAGGCGCCTACGACCGCATCATCGATAGCAACAAGCCAGCATCGGATAAGGCCCTGTGCGGCAAGCAGGGGAAGCGCCTGCCGATGGAACTCTTCTGCAGCCGGATCGGCCAGCACGCCGTCGCCATGCCCGGCCCAGCGCGCGCCGTGAAGGCGGATCAGGTGATCGAAGAATGGTTTGGGATCGGCTTGCGCCGACATGATGGAAACGCAGCCGCGCCTGCAAGCGGCTTTATGTGCGCGGCGCAACTGGCGTCTTCGCCGCGCCGGAACGCAGACCGCCAGCGCCTCGTCCCCGGCAATCGAGAGCACGGGACAAGCAGCGTGATCGACGAGTTGACCTGCCTCCAGCGCAGGGTGCGTTATGGCGAGACCCGCGGCACCCGCCGGTAGGTCCGGCAAAATCCATTGCGACCAATTGATCGCAAGAACCCGGTCGGCGATGACGGCGGCGACAGCCGCTTCGATGCCGGGGAAACACAGGACATCCAGATAGTCGCTCAACGAAATCCCGACCGGAAGCAGTTTCGAACCGGAAGTTGTGTGTTCTAGATAAAGCGGCGCCAATCCCACCAGATCGTCGCCACGCCAGACGGCGATCGTCGCCAGTTCTCCGGGCGCGAATGTGCGCCACCACGGCACCAGCCAGGCGGGGCATTGAAACGGCGTCGCCGTCCGGCTGTGCGCCCAGAGCTCCCGCCAGCGCGGCGCCAGGGCCTCAAGGGCGGCCGGATCGTCGATGATCTCGGAGCGGAGCATGAAAACCGCTCACTGCACCGGACTGCGGCCGGCACCAAGCTCTGCCAGCGCATGGTACGCGTCCATGTAAGACGAAATCATTTGGTCGAGCGAAAAGCGCCGCCGCGCCTCGGCCCGGCATATCTCGGCATCCAGTCGGGATGCTGCGACGATGGCTCCCGCCATCTCATGGACGTCATTGACCAGAAAGCCCGTCCTGCCGTGTTCGACCACGCCCGGCAGCGCGCCGTTTGGAAAGGCGACAACCGGCGTGCCGCAGGCCAGCGCCTCCATCGCGACAAGCGAACTGGTTTCTGCGGCAAGGCTGGGAATGACCAGGCACCGGGCGGCATTGAGAAAGCGCCGTTTAGCGGTGAAGCCGAGCGGACCGAGGAAGCGGCGCTGCTTGTCGAGGCGCGGCTGGACCTCATCACGAAAGTACAGAGTGTGCGTTTCATAGGGGTAGACCTTGCCGCCGATGACCAGCGGCACACCAGCCTGTTTGGTCGCATCCAGTGCAAGATGGATGCCCTTTTCCGGGCAGATGCGGCTGAGCACCAGTGCGAAATTGCGCTTGGACTGCCGACCGCTCAGCGCGTCGATATCGACGCCGTTTGGAATGGGCGCAGCCAGTTTGGCACCCGGCGGCGCGGTCCTCTGTTGGGCCGCCGAGACGGCGTGCAGCCATAGATCGTCACGGATTGGGCGCAAAGCATCGGACGGATACCAATCGAGCGGCAGGTGCAGGCTTACAAGCGTCGGGCCATGGTCAGGCAGATAGGCATCGAAATCGATGCCGTGCAGATGAACCACGTCGATCGGCCAACGGGCGCGTGCGACGTCTATCGCTGCGCGGTGGGAGCGCTGTGCCCGTTTTTTCGCCCCATCGTCGAGCACGCCTGGTTCAGCAGGTGTCTCGATGAGGACGCCCGCTGCTTTGGAGCCCTGGCAACCGATCACGATGGAGCCGTGTCCCGCGCGCACGAGTGCCTGGTCGAGCATCGACAGCACCTGCTCGGCACCGCCAACCGCATCCGGGCCGACTGGCGCGAGAGGATAGGCGACGTTCAGGACGGTGAGGGTCATGGCCGGCCGAGCCCAAGCTCCTCATGTGCAGCGGCCGCGGCGTGGAGCCAAACCGCCGGCTCGAAGCCGAGCGGCAGCGCCTCGTAATAAAGCTTGCCGTTGTTCGGCAGCGCCAGGAAATCATAGGTGGGCGCCACCCGGAAACGTTCGACGCGCGCCGTAAACGGCGCCAGCGTCCGTTGCTGTGTCCGGTGGCAGGCCAGCATGCACTGCTTCCGTTCGAAGGCCGCTTCCGTAAGGTGGAGTTCGATGCACTCACCGCCGGGATCGCTGCTGAAATCCTGGAGGACTGCGCCCTCAGGTCCGGCGCAATAGAACGCCATTTCGACGATGGCCGGCGCCGGGCGTCCATCGCGGCGCAGCAAATGGCAGGCCGCATGTACGGCAAAGGCCGTCGCGTCATGATCGGGGTGACCGCCTTCATAAGGATGCGTACAGACGAAACTGACATCGCGATCGGCCAAAAGGCCGGTCAGCTCCCGTGCGAGCGAGCCAAGATTCCCGGCGGCTTGTTTGTCGGGATAACCGAGGCTGATCATGGCCGTCGACGGCAATCCCGCTGCCGCCAGCGCCGTCTCCAACTCCCTATGGCGGGCCTCGGCGTAGTCCTGCCAAGTCTCGAAGCCGTACGCTCGCGCGTCATCAAGGTCTCGCGGCGCGCCGTCAGTGACATGCACGATGCGAGATCCGCGCAATCCGGCAAGATGTCCGCCGATGCCGATAGTCTCGTCATCCGGATGCGCGACAACGATCATGATTTCAGCACCGTCAGAGCCTTGCGGGGCAGCGCCTGTCAACAGGGCCGCGAATTCGGCAATCGTTCCGGATCTGTCAGGTGCGTGTTGCATTGCTCACTCATGCTGCCGAAGCACGCACCGCTCTCACTGGCGAGGCAGCCATGGCGGTAGCGTAGCGGCGGGTCATCGTCGCGCAAAACTCGGCAAATTCCTCCGGCACTAGCGGCGGACTGGTGTGATGCGGCATCACTCCGCGGTGCTCGGGAGTGAAGCAGAAGGTGATGGTCACGTCGAAGTCGGCAAGCGCTTCCATCTGCCGGTCGTACCAGTCCAGCGCATTCGGCCTGAAACTATCGGCCCAGGAAAGTCCGGTGCGCAGATTGGTGACGCCCAGCCGCTTCATCCAGGCGACGGCGTCATCCAGCCGGGGATCTTCAAAGTGGAACCATTGCACCAGTCCCATTTCGGGCGTGTAACGCAGGAATTCCTCGAGCGCGGGTTTGGGCGTACCGTCTTCGCGTAGCAGGCCCATGTAGAAGTGGCGATAGTAGGAGGAGCCTTCCGCCTCGCGATGGCGTGTCGTTGCCCCCCATTCGCGCGGAAGATCGTAGAGGCTGTACCATTGTATGCGCGAGGCGTTGCCGAGCAGCAGTTCGGCGGTCCGGCGCAAGCCCCATAGCTGCACCTCCTCGGCACCGAAGCTCGACACACCGACTTCGCTGACCCATACAGGAAGATCGGTGACGGTGGAAATCTCGGCGATCTTCTGGGGCCACTCCTGAATCTGCCAGAGGTTCCAGTCGAGCGGGAAGCCATGCACGGCGACGGCATCGACATGATCCAGCGCGCCGTACTGCTTCATGAGCGCCATGAAATCGGCATCAATCGGCGAAATGCCGCCCAGGATCTTGGTTACGGTGGGGTTTTCCGATGCGATCGCATCGGCGGCCAGTATTGCCATATCGGCGAAGCGGCTCCAGTCGGGGTCGAGTTCGGGATCCCAATGGGACTTGTTGTTCGGCTCGTTCCAGATCATCGCAGCTTCAATCATGAAGTTGTCCTTTCGACGGGTAGACGGCGCCGCCACCGGCCGGTTCGTTGGCGGCGCGGCAGAAATAAACCTCTTGCTCCGGGTGCAGCACGGTCTCGAAGCCGGCGCTGCGCAGCATCGCTTCGGTGCAGGCGCGATTGGGAATCCACCAGTTGGTCGGGTCGTCGGCATAGCGATGCTCGACGAAATGCAGCTTCGGAAACTCGGGCCGGTCGAACAGATCGTGTGTCCAGAAAGGATAATTCTCATCGAGTGCAGGCAGTTCGGTGCTGCCGCGCTGCATGGACTGGAAGATCATCAGGTCGCCGGCGACGTGCTCCCGGATCAGATCGAGAGCGAGCAGGGGGTGGCGCAGGTGATACAGCACACCCATGAACAGCACGATGTCGAATTTCTCCCGCAGCGCGCCGACGTCGTAGACCGACAGTAGCTGGAATTCGATGTCGCAGTCCGCGATCTCGGCGGCGAAGCGCGCCTGCGCCAGATAGGCTTCATCGAAATCGATGCCGAGGACGCGGCCGGCGCCGCGTCGTTTCATCTCGATCGAGTAGAAGCCGGCGTTGCAGCCTATGTCGAGCACGGCCTTGCCGGACAGATCGGCAGGAATGGCGTCGGCGAACTTGCGCCATTTGATCAACGGGTAATTGCCGAGGAAATGGTCGGGGGCGGTTTCGACGCCTGCCAGCTCCATATTGTGAAACCACGGGCCAAGGGCATCGATGCGGCGACGGATTTCGGCGTTCGAATGCAGCATGGCTAGCCTCCTTCGCCTGGATGGCTTGGTATCTGCGACTGCCCTCGCAGCGCGAACATGAGGTTTTTCGGGTCCTCCAACGTAGTGTCGTTGTTCTCAAGCAGCCGAAGTGCCGTGCGGTAGCCGTTGAAAGTGCCGACGTCGACATAGGCGGTGCCTGCCTTGACGCCGTAAGCCTCACCGCCGGCCGCCAGATAGGCATTTATGAGTGTACCGACGTATTCGTCGCTTTGATCCCGCTCGCGCCAAAGCGCGGCAAGCTGGTGAAGTATGCGGCCCGGCATCTTGAACGCGCCCCAAATCCAGTTCGATGCGGCGTCTTGTTGCTTGACCTGGATCTCCCTCACGCGGTCGCCCTGGTCGAGAACGACGGCATCGAAGAGTTCGGGGTGATCCACCGGGAAGAGTAGAAACGACAGCCGGTCGTCCGGCAGGCGGCAGAAACCATCTTCCGGAAACCAGATCGTATCGGGCAGGCCGATCAGAACCGTCTCGTCCGGTGCGACGAGCGGGGCGGCGCGGAAGATCGCATCGCAAAGACCGACGGGGGTGGGCTGTACGACGAACAGTGCGGCGGCGTCGCCGTAGCCGGCGGCATAGTATTCGAGGATGTCCGATTTGCCCGATCCGATGACGAAGCAGATTTTGTCGACACCGTTGCGCACCATGCGACGCACCAGATATTCGCTCACCGCGCACGGGCGCTCGGTCTGGCCGTCGACGCGGCTGCCGACCGGCAGGAGCTCCTTCGAGAAGCCGAGCGGTTGAATACGGCTGCCGCGGCCGGCAGCGGGCACGATGCCCAACATCAGATTGCTTCCTTCAACCGTTCGTCCGCCGTCAAGCCCTGCAGCGCATCGGACAGGAGGCGGTCCAGTTCCCTGGCGCGCTGCGCAGAGGTGTGCTCGTCCAACACCCGCTCGCGCGCGCGGCGCCGGATTGCGTCGACGTCGCTGTCGGACAAGCAGACTGCCGCGACCACGTCGTCGGTGGTGTCCGCCAGGATGATCTCGCTGCCGGGTTGGAAAAAACTGCTCAGGCCTGGCCAGGTGTCGCTCACGATCGCCGCGCCGCAGGCTGCCGCCTCGAACAGCCTGCCCGAAGGACACCAGCCCCTCTTGGCCATCGCCTCGCGGGTCACGTTCAGCGTCAGACGCGATGAGCAAAAGAAGGCCGGATGATCCGCAGGCGGAAGATGCCTGACAAAGAAGATGTTTTCGCCCCACGGAAATTCGTGCGGATATTGGGCGCCGCCGATGACGAAACGGTGGTCCGGCAGGCGCGCTGCCGTGCGGACCAGCAGCTTTTCGACGCCGGCCTGGCGATCAGCCGCATAAGTTCCGAGATAGGATAGATCTCCGGCAAATTCAGCCCGGGGCTCTGCCGGCCGGTGTCGCTCGGGATCGACATGACCATAGAGAGGCAAGACACGGCGCGCACCCAGCAGAGTTTTCAGCGCATCGATTGCGGTTCCCCCCGTATAACTCAGGACGAGGTCGAACTCGCGAAGGCCTTCGGGCCCGTAATACGCCGGTCGTAGACCTTGTTCGATCCGGGCGAGTGTGACCGGGGTGTCCAGATCGTAGAAAACTTTCAGCCCGCGACAGGTCTGCTGCGCCAGGCGCGATGCCTCCACGGCGTCGGGGCAATAGGACGTGACGATGACGACGTCCGAATGCCCGATAGCCTGTTCCGCGACATGGCGAATGTCTTCCCAGTCCGGATAGAGAACGACGTTGCCGCCATCGAGATGATCAAGGTCGCGCGCCCCGGCATAATAGGGAGTGTTGCGTTCGAAGAAGGTGACGGACCAGCCCAGCCCGCCCAGCGCCCGGATCAGGCCGCGCCACAGCGTCGCGTGTCCGTTTCCCCACGAGGAGGTGACGGTGAGACCGAAAATGACCATTCGCATCCGGCAGTCCTCGTCAGGCGGCTTCGTTCAATCGGATCAGCTTGGAGCCCCAGTCACCGGATACGACCGTGGTGATCGAAGCAGGATCGATATCGAAGCGAAAACAATCTCCCAGCGGCAAGCCGAGCACCTTGCAGACGGCGGCCTTGATCACGTCGGCATGGCTGACCAGTGCCACGGACTGGTTCTGATAGCGTTTGCGAAGCTGCTGCATCAGCGAGGTGACACGTTGCTGCACGTCCAGCATGGTCTCGCCGCCCGGCGTCCTCGCCTGCTGACGCCGACTGTTCCACACCCGCCAGTCGGCGTCCTGGTTCAACTCTTCGAAAGTCTTTCCCGACCACGCGCCGAAGTCGATCTCATCGAGCTCTTGGCAGATTGTAATCTTATCGGGACTGCAGGCGATTGCGATCGGTTTTGCGGTTTCCAATGTTCGTTCGCGCGGGCTGCAACAGATGGCTGCTAACGGCTTCGGTGCCATGTGGCTGGCCAGGCGCAACGCCTGTGCCCTGCCGGTGTCGCCAAGGCAAACTCCGGCCATGCGTCCGGCAAGATAGGTGCCGACATTGTCGTGCGCCGCATGGCGGATCAAAAAGAATGTCGTCGTCATTCCGCGGCATCGAGCATCGGCTCGTCCCTACCGGCGATGAAAGACAGCGTGCGCAGGCGTGCCTCGGCATCGGTGAACTGCTCGGGCGGCGACTTCATGAAATAGCTGCAAGGGCCGGTCAGCGCTCCCGCGATGCCGCGGTCGAGCGCCAGCTTGGCGCAGCGGACAGCATCGATAACGACCCCGGCGGAGTTGGGCGAATCCCACACTTCCAGTTTGAGCTCTGCATTCAGCGGCACGCCGCCGAACGTCGTGCCTTCGATGCGGATGTAGGCCCATTTTCGATCGGTAAGCCAAGGCACATGGTCGCTGGGGCCGACATGGATGTTACCGGCCTCCAGGGGAACGTCGAGCTGGCTGGTTACGGATTGTGTCTTGGAAATCTTCTTCGATTCCAGCCGCTCGCGTTCCAGCATGTTGAGGAAATCGGTGTTGCCGCCGAAATTCAGCTGATAGGTGCGGTCGATGCGGACGCCGCGCTCGCGGAACAGATTAGCGAGCAGCCGGTGCACGATCGTCGCGCCGACTTGGCTTTTGATATCGTCGCCGATCAACGGCAGGCCACGCTGTTCGAAGAGCTGGCGCCATTCCGGTCGCGACGCGATAAAAACCGGTATGCAGTTGACGAAGGCGCAGCCGGCCTCGAGCGCGCATTCGGCATAAAAACGCGTAGCCTCTTCCGAGCCGACAGGCAGATATGAGACCAATACGTCAGCGCCGCTTTCCCGCAGCAGCGCGCTGACATTCGCGACCGGCTGTTCTGCCTCCTCGATTTCATCGCGTAGATATTTGCCGATTCCATCGAGCGTTGGTCCGCGCTCGACGCGAACGCCGGTTGCTTCGACATCGGCAAAGCGGAAGGTGTTGTTGGGCGCATTGTATATGGCTTCCGCCAGATCCCGCCCAACTTTGCCCTTGGCGACGTCGAAAGCACAGACGACCTCGATGTCATCGACATGATAACCGCCAAGATCGGCATGCATCAGGCCCGGTATCGGCTCATTACCTCTGGCGTCCCGATAATATGAGAGGCCCTGGACAAGGGAGGACGCGCAATTGCCGACGCCGGCTATTCCAATCCGTACCTTTTTCGATCCCACGAAACTGCCGCCATCGCTGTTGAAGGTAAGTTCCTCGCGCCGAACTGCCAGCTGCCGGGAATGTTCCTTGCGACCTGGAAAAATCACGAACTCCAAGGCCGATTAAAGCTGCGCCCTGTTTGAGGCTGCCTGGGCCTAAGCGCCGCAAGCCTCAGTCGAGCCGTCGCAGCATATCCGCTTCTTTTTCCAGGATGGTGGCCACTTCCTCGCGCTCGAGGTGCGTCATCATCAGGCTCACACAGCATTCAAGGTAGGTGATCGAGGCACGTCTCAGAAAGGCAGCCGTTTCCCTTTCGGCCATTTGCGCGATGTCCTTGGCGGATCGTTTTCGATGCACGGGTCGGTTCTCCATGCCGGTATCCTCGCCCAACGGCGAGCTCGGCTGGATGTTCCCATGATGACAAAAAGTGAGAGCGCGCGTTCGGACGCCACGGTCTCACATGGCCGTCCGAGCGCACAGCTCTCCCTGACTTCAGGCCGGCAAGTTTTGCAGTCGGCCTGAAGCGGACCTCACGCTTGGCGCAATTGGGGGAATTCGATCCTCGTTACGGCTCGCTTCGAGCTCCATAAAATAGCTGATCGTCTGCATCAGGCCTTGCCTGAGCGGCACCTTTGGCGACCAATCCAGAAGGGTTTTTGCTCGGGAAATGTCCGGTTGCCGCCGGCGAGGGTCGTCTTGCGGCAGTGGCAGGAATTTGAAGACCGAGTTGCTATGGGTCATATCTCTCACCAATCCAGCCAGTTGAAGAATGGTGAATTCCCCGGGATTGCCTAAATTGACCGGTTGGCGCGGATTAGGATCGACATCCATAAGACGGACCAGACCGTCAACCAGATCGGAGACATAGCAGAACGACCTGGTCTGCAGCCCGTCGCCGAATATCGTCAGTGGTCTCTTCTCGAGAGCCTGCATCACCAGGTTCGAGACAATCCGGCCGTCGGCAGGATCCATCCTCGGACCATAGGTGTTGAAGATGCGCGCGACCCGGATGTCGGCCATCTCGGTTCTCAAATAATCGAAGCACAAGGTTTCGGCGGTTCGCTTGCCCTCGTCATAGCAGGCACGAGGACCGGTGCAGTTCACATGACCGACATATTCTTCCCTTTGCGGGTGCTGTTCGGGATCGCCATACACTTCGCTTGTCGATGCCTGAAGGAAGCGCGCATTATTTCGGGCGGCAAGCTCAAGCAGATTGAGCGTTCCGATCACGCAGGTTCGCGTGGTATGAACCGGATCGGCTTGATAGCGCGGCGGTGATGCGGCGCACGCCAGGTTGAAAATGCGGTCCACCGGCTCAGCAAGATCCAATGGTCGGCAAATATCCTGCTCGATCAACCGGAAACGAGGACGGTCCATCATCGAGACCATGTTTTCCATCCGGCCGGTAAGAAAATTGTCGACACAGATCACCCGGTACCCGGTCTGAAGCAGTTTTTCGCAAAGATGCGAACCGAGGAAACCCGCGCCGCCGGCGACAAGCGCCGTTTTGGTCCGTTGCGTCCTTCTTGATTGCCGCATCTCTATTTTCTCCTGTCTGCCAGTCATGCTGCACTTTCGATGTCCAGATCGAGAGCTGGACGTGCCGATCTTGGCCGCGCCAGCAGTGAAACGAATTCGCGAGCTCTCGCGGCGCCAGTATGTGATGCCAGGATCGTCGCGCGCGCTCGCTTGGCCATAGCCAGCCTGACGCGGTCGGATTGCCTGGACAGGATATCGATCACCTCTTCCGCTTGGCCGGCCGTATTGATCGTGGCTGTCGGAAAGAAGCTATCCAGACCGGTCCAGCGATCGCTGATGATCGCCGTGGCACAGGCAGCCGCCTCGAAGAGGCGTACGCTGGGAGACCACCCAGCCGCTACCATGGAGCTGCGTGTGACGTTCAATGTGTAGCGCTGGCGGCTGTAGAAGGCGGCGTGGTCTGCCGGCGGCAAGTGCTCGATGCGATCGACGTTGCTTGGCCAGACGGTCTCGGACGGGAATTGCGAGCCGGCCACGACGAAGCGACGGTCCGGCATGCGTCTTGCCGGTTCGAGCAGGAGAGCATCCAGCGTCGCCTGCCGGTCCGAGCTGTAAGTACCGAGGTAGCCAAGGTCCCAGCAGATCGGATCGGACGTTCGGCGATGCCGCTCCGGGTCGACGGAGCAGTAGAGCGGCTCGGCGCGCCGTGCACCAAAATCCGCCGCCAAACGGGCGAGCGTTGGCCCGCCGGTGAATGAGAAATAGACGTCGAAATACGGAATCTGCCGTCGGCATATGTAGTCGCAATCATTCGCGGCGAGCTTTGCCAGCGTGACCGGCGTGTCGATGTCGTAGAAGCAGAACTGGCCCGTGCACAAGGACGCGACGATGTCGATGACGGCTCGCCCCTCCGGAACGAAGGACCCAACCACCACGACATCGGCCTGCTGCAGGCAGCGAGCATACGTCCGACGAAGATCGTTCGTCGTTTCGTAGTAGCGCAACGTGCAGAAATCCGGGTCGCGTAGATCGCGATGGTTTGCATACCATGGCACATCGCGCTCGAGGAAAGTGATGCGATGGCCTAGTT
This sequence comes from Mesorhizobium sp. M5C.F.Cr.IN.023.01.1.1, assembly GCF_003997585.1. Classification (NCBI taxonomy): domain Bacteria; kingdom Pseudomonadati; phylum Pseudomonadota; class Alphaproteobacteria; order Hyphomicrobiales; family Phyllobacteriaceae; genus Mesorhizobium; species Mesorhizobium sp. M5C.F.Cr.IN.023.01.1.1. The sequence continues at coordinate 16,188 of NZ_RZSU01000065.1, forward strand.
CGTGCAGGCCCTTCAGCAACCCGCGAAAAGTCGTGGCGTGGCCGTTTCCCCATGAAGAGGACAAAGACAGGCCAAGAAAGACGATATCCAGCCGCTTGGTCATTCCGCTGCCTCCACGGTGGGACGCTCGAAATGACGCCTGAAAACGGCGTCGGCCGCGGCTGCCCTCAACGCATAAGTATGCTCGGCGAGAACACGCCGAAGCGCAGATGCGCCGATCGCCTTTGCCCGCTGGGGTGTGAGGGTTCGCATGATTTCGGCGACATCGTCGCCGTCGCGCGCCACCAGGATCTCTTCGCCAGGGATCAGGAACAATTCGACGCCAAGCCAGGCGTCGGTGATGAGGCATGCGCCGGCGCCCGCAGCCTCGAAGACGCGCGTGGCAGGTGAAAAGCCGTTGGCGGCCATGCTGTCGCGGCTGATGTTCAGCACCGCCTTGGGGGTGACGTTGAAGGCATTGTGGTCGCGCGTCCCGACGTGGCCGAGCCATGCGACATTTGCCGGAAGCTGCTTGTCACCCCAACCCGATCCGCCGAGCAGGAAACGCTGATCGCCCGAACGGCTGGCCGGATCGAGGAAGAAGGCTTCGACGCGTGCCTCGCGATCCGGGAGGCGGTTGCCGAGGAAGGCAAGGTCGCAAGCGAAACGCTTGTCCTTGGCGACCGGATGATGCGTTTCGGGATCGAGGGCATTGTAGATCGGCACGCATTCGGCAGCCCCCAGCGCACGATAGGCCCAGACGACCGGATCGCCGCCGCCGTAGGTGAGGACGAGGTCGATTTCCCGCAACGCGTGGTGAAGGGGGTGGTCCGGCTCGTCGCGCAATTGGCCCAGAGTGGCCGGTGCGTCGACATCCCAGAACACTGTCAGCGCATCCGCACGGGCGTGGTCGAGTACGGCGCGCAGCAGCGCCTCGTCCTCAAATCCTACTCCGCTCGCCTTGACGACGATGTCGGCTTCGCGTGCGCTTGCTGCCACCTGCATCAGCGCATGCGGGGTCGCTTCGTAGACGACGACGTTACACCAGTCTGGTGCCTCGATATCGCGGTTCTTCTGCCTGTCGTAGACGTCCGGTTCATAGAAAGTGATCTCGTAGCCGAGCTGAGAAAGAGCCTTGAGCAATCCGCGATAGTAGGTCGCCGCGCCGTTCCAATAGGACGACAGCAGGCTCGATCCATAAAATGCAATCTTCATGCGACTGTCTCCTCTATGGCGATGGGACCGAGGGCTTGGCGGTTGCCGCATTCGGCGAGCACGCCGAACAACTCATCCACCCGGTGCCGGCAAGTGTGTCGCCTCCCGATGGTTTCGAGGCCGGATTTCACCAGAGAGGCAGCCAGGTCAGCATCGTCCAGCACGTCGCGAAGATGACGGCACATCTCTGATCCGTCGCGCGCGAAAAGGAAGTCGATGCCTGGCCTGAAGAGTTGCTCAACATCGGTCCAAGGCGCCGAAACGAGCGGGATGCCACAGGCGAGCGCCTCGAACATGCGGATCGTCGGGATTCCAGGCAGGCTCTCCCGATAGGGGCGCCGCGGGATGTGGACGGTTACGCGATGGGCCGCGAATGCCTTGGGCACGTCGGCATTGGCAATCCAGCCTTCGTAACCCAGGCCAGCGGCGGCAAGATCGGCGAGCGCTTCGCGTGGATAGCGCACGCCATGAACAGTGCCACCCAGGCCAAGTTCTTCCACTGGATCGATCAGGAATTCCTTGATTTCGGCACTGCGCTCGTCGTCGCCCCAGTTGCCGATCCAGATCACGTCGGATCTAGGGTCGATCTCCGGGTGCGGCTTGAACAGGCGCTCATCCGCCGCCTCGTGCCAGGTGAAAGCACGTTTGCCCCAGCCGGCCCGAAGATAGCTTTCCCGCAACGCTTCGCCGAAGGCGAGCACGCCGTCATAATGCTCCAGCCGCAGAGCCGAGATCGCCTGCGTCGCCGAGACGGCGCGATGATGGGTGTCATGGAACAGAAGCGTGAAACCGCCTCCGTTCGCCTTTGCCCTGCCGATGCGCGCGACAAGGTCCGGGTCAGTCCATTCGTGGACGATCACCACATCGGCGCCGGCAATCCAGCCTTCATGGACGAAGGAGGCGTCGTAGGTCACCGGCATCAGCTCCGGAAAATCCTTTCTGAAGCGCTCGACCGCGAAGGGCCCTTTCTCTGCCAGCAGGTTCGAACGGCTCCAGCCGTCTGCGGGCTCCAGCGCGATCGCCTGATGTCCGCGTTCAACGAGCTCCCGCATGATGCCGCGCAGGAAATGTGCGTTGCCGTGGTTCCAGTCGGAAACGACTGAATGGGTATAGAACAGGAACCGCATCGTCAGCGTTCCGCAACGGCCAGGGCGGCCCGATCGTAGATCTTGTGCATGGCCGCCGCTTGCCTTGCCGGCGAAAACTTGCGCGCTCGGCGTGCGGCGGCTTCGCCGAGCCGGCGCCTATGTTGGGCGTCGTCAGAGAGACGATCGACACATCTGGCGAGATCGCGTGGATCATGGGCGTCGTAGAACATAGCCGCGCCGTTCCACAATTCGCGATAGGTCGGGATATCGGCAAGCACCAAAGGTGTCGCGGATGTGGCTGCCTCCAGTACGGCAAGGCCAAAGGGTTCATAGACGGATGGCGATACGAAGATGCCGGCCTGCGCCATCAACCGACGTACTTCATCGTGGCAGACAGAACCCAGAGGAGCGACGTTGCTGAAACTGGTGCGTTGCCCATCGGCGCCCTCGAGCGGCCCGGCAGCGAAGACCGGCCATGTCGTCAGCGATGCTGCCTGATCCAGCGTAGCTGCGTTCTTTCCTTCGTCCCACCAGCGCGCGGCGGCGAGAACCATTGGTTCGCGCGTCTCTGCCTTTGGACCCGGCCGTGTGCCGTTGCTGACAACGCTCAGGCGGGCGATCGGCCCGTAGCAGGCCTCGAGCATGTCGGCATGGCTGCGGCTGGGCGCGATTACGGCATTTGCCCAATCGAAACCGCGTCTGTTGCGGTCCTTCTGCCAGGCCCATTCGCCGTCCACAGCCTGTCCCCTGACGGCGTGGAGCCACGTCACAACGCATGAATGCGAGACCGCCACGACCGGGCAAGGCACATCAAGTCCCACGGCCTGCGTCGGCGCATTGAGATGGACGAGGTCGATCGCGCAATCGCAAACAAGCGCGCGCAATTCCTGCGGCAATCTTTCCAGATCGCTCTCATTCCGCGTCATCCAGTCCGGCGGTGTCTTAAGCCACGCCAAGGCCGCGAAAGCCTGCACCTCCTTCGCCTGCTCCTCGGACGGTTCCGGGCCTAACCCGGCGAGCACGATGCTGTCGCCGCCGTGAGCCAACTCCCGCGCCAGATCAAGCGCGTAGCGCCAGACGCCGCCGACGGCATCGACGGTCATCAGGATTCGCCGCGGGCGGCGGATCAGTGACTGCAACATGTCGCCTCCAACTCGGCCAACGCGCGCGGACGCTTCTCCTGGATGTCGCTGAACGTCTGGAACGAGCCCAGGTAATGCTCGTGGGCGCGCTCCCAGGCGAGATCGTCGGGCTCGCCCCAAAGCTCGCGATAGCTGGGCGAACTGGGGTAGGGATAGAGCGGCACAGGTTCATTGGCCCACACGCCGCGGTCGATGAGGTGCTTGCGCCAATGATCGACCAGAGCGGGATCGTCCTCGATCACGCCGATCAGATTGGCCTGGACGAACGGAACGTGACGTCGTGCATTGACCAGCAGCGCGGCCAGTTCCTCGGTGCCCAGCCGGCAACGCTTTGCCAGCATGGCCCGGCCTTCCACGGTCAGGCTTTCGAGGCCGGCCTCGATGGAAACGCAGCCGGCAGCACCCAGCAGTTCCAGGAGCTCCGGCTTCCAAAGATCGATGCGGGTCTGCACGCCGAACTTGACGTCGCGATCGACCAACGCCTCCAGCAGCGCCTTCTGCGGCAGGAAGATCTCGTCGATAAAATAGATGTAGCCGACGCCTTGTCCGATCAGCCGGTCGATTTCCGCCATGATCGCATCGTGGTTTCTGCGGCGATAGGCGTCGCGGAAATCGATCTTGGCACAGAAGCTGCAATTGTAGGGGCAGCCGCGAGACGCCTCGACCTCCGCTCCGAAGCCCATCTGATTGTCGTCGAACCTGTGGTGATGGTGCAAATGGGCTGCAATCCAGTCGGATGGCCAACTGAGGGGCGGATGACCGACAAACGAGCTGGCGTGGACGCCGCCATTGCCGACAAGTTTTCCCTCGTAGAGATGAGCGGTGTGAGGCACGGCTCTCCAATCGTCACGGCGGGCGAGTTCGGCGACGACCTCTTCGCATTCGCCGCGCACGACGACATCGACGCCCAGCTTACGCAGCGTTGGCGCCGGCGTCGCCGAGCCGTGCGGTCCGACAGCCGCTGTGAGGCCGCCGCGCCCGGCGAGGCGGTTGAGGAAGTCGGCAGGCACGCGCAGCTCGGGCGGCGCGCAGCGCCAGAACAAATAGGTCGGCGCCGTGCTGACGACGGTCATGGCTGGTGTGAAAGCGGCGACGCGATCTGCAAGTGCTGCGTTGTCCAGCTTCTGGATTTGCCCGTCCAGCACCAGCACCTGATGGCCGTCGGCCTCCAGCAAGGCTTTCGAGTAGCCCAGTTCCAGCGGCAGATGTGGCTGGCGGCAGCCGAAATAGATGCTGTCCTCGTAGGTCCAGAACGGATTGACCAGGGCGACTTTCATGCCACGTACCTCGCTGGCTCAGCATGTGGTTCGAGGCGATGACGCCGGAGCCAATCGGCGAGATCACGGACGCCGTCGCGCCAGGACACATGCGCTTTCCAGCCGAGCGTCACTTCTATCTTGCGGGTGTCGGCGACAAAGAATGGCTGGTCGCCGGTGCGTTCCCGGTCGTAGCGGATCGAGACGTTCCGCCCGGTCAGCTCGCCGATCTGCTTGAGCAGCATGCGCAGGCTGACGGCGTTGCCCGGACCGCCACCGAGGTTGAATGCCTGCCCCTTGATATCCTCGATCCGGGCAAGTACCCCGCGATAGGCCGCAACAGCATCGGAGACATGAAGGATGTCGCGCACCTGCTTGCCGTTGCCGTAGATCGTGATCGGCCGGCCAGAAAGCGCGCTGAGCAGAAAATGGGCGACCCAGCCCTGGTCTTCCGTGCCGAACTGGCGCGGTCCATAGATGCAGCTCATGCGCAGGACCGCGGTCGGCAGATCGTACGACTTGGCATAATCGAGCACATATTGATCCGCCGCGCCTTTGGAGCAGCCATAGGGCGTGCAGAAATCCAGACCGCAGGTCTCGTCAATGCCGTTTGCGCGGATGCCGGCGTCGCAGGGTACGCACCGATCGTCCTCTTCGCGGACTGTGACATCGGGCAGGCCGCCATAGACCTTGTTCGTGCTGGCGAAGATCACGGGAATGCGTCTGCCGCTCCGGCGAGCCGCTTCCAGGACGTTGAAGGTTCCGCGAAGATTGATGTCGAAATCTTCACTTGGCTGGACGAGACTAGTGGTTACAGCGGTCTGCGCGGCGAGATGGAATATCGCCTTGGAATGCGCCAAAAGCCGCGCCAGCACGTCTCCGTCCCGCACATCCACAGTCTCCACGGTAAGTTTATTGCCGTGCTTCTGCGCCAGCCAAGCCAGGTTCTGATCGACGCCCGGGCGGCTGAGATTGTCGATGACCAGCACCGGCACCCCGTCCGACAACAGGCTGTCGGCGAGGTTCGAGCCGATGAAGCCACTGCCGCCGACGATGGCAACCGGCGCTTCACGAAACCCGTCCGGCCTCATGATACCAGTCCCCGCTCTTCGAGTTCCCGTTTCATGTCGGCGCCGCGGTCGATGGCGACCGTGTTGCGAACCCATGCGACGAACTCGTCGAGTGAATCCTCCAGCCGGTGCTGCGGCTCGAAACCGAGCAGTTCGCGCGCCTTCGAAATATCGGCGAAGCAATTGCGGATATCGCCGGCGCGCGCCTTGCCGAGGATTTCAGGCCGATGTTCCGGCACACCCATAGCGTCGGCGAGCAACCGGGCGACCTCGCTGATCGCATAGGCCCGTCCGCTGCCGATGTTGATGACGTGGCCGCGCGCCTGGCGTTGCTCCAGCGCCAGGCGGAAGGCGCGGGCGACGTCGCGCACATGGACGAAGTCGCGCTTCTGCTCGCCATCTTCGAAAATCATCGGCCGCTGGTCGTTGGCGAGGCGTGAAGCGAAATTCGCCAAAACGCCGGTGTACGGGTTTGAAAGCGCCTGTCCGGCGCCGAAGACGTTGAACAGGCGCAGCGCCACCGCGTCGACGCCATAGGCATCCCCGAAGATCAGCACCGCGCGCTCCTGGGCATATTTCGTCAGCGCATAGATAGAGGCGAGGTCAACCGGCTTTTCCTCGTCTGTCGGCAGGGGCGACAGACTTTCATCCGCCGCCGACAGCAGATTCCATTGGCCGCTCTTGATGTCGTTAGCCTGCCGCCGTGCATTGTCGATGCGCCGACCGCCTGGCGTGACATAGAGGCCCTCACCATAGACGCTCATCGACGAAGCGACGACGATCCGCTCGACCGGATGTTTGATCAGCGCTTCGAGCAGGGTGGCAGTGCCGAGGTCGTTCGCGCCGACATAGCGGGCGATCTCGTACATGGACTGGCCGACGCCGACCTCGGCCGCCAGATGGATGATGGCGTCGACGCCCTGGAGCGCTTCGGCGACAGCGTCGCGATCGCGAACGTCGCCCTTGATCAGTTCGGCTCCCGCTGGCAGGCCGATCGCCCCACTGCCGTGCACCTGTTCCAGCAGCGCATCGAGAATGCAGACAGCATAACCATGTTCGACGAGTTCCTGGGCGACGTGGCGGCCGATGAAACCGCACCCTCCTGTTACCAGTATGCGTTTCACGATAACTCCTCAGGCAGTTGGCCTTGGCGCCCCGAACTGTTTGGCAAAAGGTTTGTTCCCTCTGCTTCAACAAAGATCGATTGGAGAGGCTCGCAAACCGACGTGGCGTCGCGACCAGTGCTGGCCATGGGCTGGAACATTGCAGCTTCTTTGGCGTTAGGGCGCTCATCCGGCGCCTAGTCGGGAAAGCGGGTATCATCTAGCCGTCCGGTTCCGCCGCATAGCAAGCAGACCCGATGGTGAGGATCACGCGCCTGCGAAATCTGGGATCGAAAAGGAGATTCCGATGTCTGAGTCGAAGACGACTACCGATCATGACGAGATCCGCCAGTGGGCCAACGATCGAGGCGGGCGGCCTGCCGCTATACGCACCAAGGGCGAGGGTGGTATCCTGCGGATAGATTTCGGCGAGCCCGAGGAGGAGTTCGAAGCCATCGAATGGGATGAGTTCTTTCGGATCTTCGACGAAAACAACCTGGCCTTCCTCTACCAGGACGAGACCGGCGGCGGGAAAACCAGCCGATTCAATAAATTTGTCGACCGGAGCAAGAACGGCTGACAAGGCTGCTCGAAGGGGGCCGGCCCTTGGAGCGCTTTGTCCTCAGTTTGGTGTATCCAACTTTGCCGGGCGCCAAACAATGACGCTTGGCCGCGAAATGGGACAATTCATAAGTTAGACCCTTCGAAGGTGCCGAACGGTCGCAGCCTCAGTGCAACAGGCTCGCCCCGCTCGATCTAGCGACATTTCGCATGATGCCGTTCAGCCAGTCTTCGGTCGACACGCCGGCCCCCCGCCTGTCGATCTCGCCGATGGCGCTCCAGCGTTCACTCGACCAGACGGTCGGAAGCCTCCACGTCCCCCAGAAGCAGACGCGCCACGAGCCTGAGCTTCGGCAGAAGTGAAAAGACGTTGTCGGACAAGTTGACGGGAGGGCTCCCCGCCAATCTTTCCGGAGGAAACAAGGCATCGAAGACGGCATAGCTGTCAGACGATTTTCGAAGGTTGCTGGCGTGGCGCAGACGTTCGGGAATGACGATGTCCTCGTCACCGCTGAAAAAGACGAACGGCACGCCGCGGCGCATCAGCTCGTCTGCGATCGGAACCACCCGCCGCCCGTTGAGATTGACGTCGAGGATCGCGGCCTTAGCCGCCTCGGTATGCATGGACGCATGTTCGACTGTCGCCGCAGGGCCGAGGACGACTGCGCCCATATTGCCGAAATATCTTGCAAGATCGCCGGCCAATAACCAATCGTCTTCGACGATCAGGATGTGCACCCCTCGCAGATCACGCACCTCATGGCCCCTGGTTGGAGCGAGATTTCCAATTAGCCGCGCTGGCTTGTTAGACCGCTGCTGCAAGGCTGTCTGCAACCGTTTTGCCAAAACGAGCATAGATCACAGTGTATGTCGAACGGCTGAAGAAAGATCCTCGCGAGGTGATGGAACTCTTCCGTGATCTGCTGATCAACGTCACCGATTTCTTTCGTGACCTCGACGCCGCCAAATATGGCGCGCTGTCGAGGCGCCGCGGCAGGGTCTTGCTGAAATGGTCAGGCGAGGGCGACGTTTTCACGCTCGCCTGGCACGAGAAAGACGGGCCGCCGGTCCAAAAGCCCGAGGCCAACGGCTTCGGGCTTTCCCTGCTGCAGGGTGAGATCGGCTACCGGCTTGGCGGCAACGTCGAGACCACCTTCAATCATGATGGCCTCGAGGTCCAGCTCACGTTCCCATTGATCCGCAGTGAGGCGCCGTGACCGACAGCTTGCGCGTTCTGGTGGTCGAGGATGAATGGCTCATCGCCGAGGACACTGCTGCTTGCCTGCGCGCCTTGGGGTATCAGGTGATCGGCCCGGCTCCGTCGGTGGCGGTGGCCCTTTGGCTGATCGACGAACACAATGTCGATGTCGCGCTGCTGGATATTCAACTTTATGGCGAAACAAGTCTGGCGGTCGCAAGAGCGCTGCAAGCCCGCGATATCCCGTTCGCGTTCCTGAGCGGATTTGGACCGTACGATGTTCCAGGCGCGTTCGCCGGCTGTAAATTTCTCCGGAAGCCGGCAGATCAGGTTGTCATTCTGAACGCCATGAATGAATTGGTCCGGGCGTCTTAACTCGGTCCCGAAGCCTCGGCGCGGCGGCAATCCTGACAATGGCAGATTCCGACCCGTAGCGGTGCGCCGTTCACCTTGAAGCGAACAGCGCCGCACAGGCAGCCGCCGTCCCGTACGATCCCGGCCTCGCCTTTCAGTCCAGCGGCTTTTCCGTCGGCCGTGGCGTGGTGCCTGACTGGCGCGGCCGGCCGGCGTTGCGGTTCGCCACCGGATTGTCCAGCGGAGCAGTCGATGGCTTCGAGGTCCCAGCGGTCTTTGGCGTCGGCGGTCTCGCTCCCGCATCCGTATCGTTGGCGTCCCGCCTTGGATGTCGCAAGCCGTCGGCATTCGCCTGCCGAATTGCCGGCTTCGATGTGGTATTCTTGTTGGCCATGGTGTTGTCCTTCCAGCAGCGACTGAGAACTATGAGCGGCCCATCAATCGTGCATGTCAACCGCCGGCAAGGTGCGAAGTTCCACGACCTTCAGCTTCACGCATCCCCTGGATGCGAAACGTATGCTGCAAGGCATTGATCTTGCGCATTCATGGTAGATGGGAACCATTTTCGATACTGGCTGTTCGGCTCGCAGGAAGGAGCCGGACATGGAGCGACGTAACGCTATACTTTCGCTGGTGATAGCAGCGATCATTATCGTCGGCTTTCTCATTGGCTTTTTGTATGCCGATATGGGCTGGCGCACCACGCCATTTGAAAGGGCCGCTGAACAAAACCAAGGTGGAAACGCCCCGGCCGACACCTCGCCTGCCGCGGGGATCAAGAAGAACCCCAAAGAGAATACCGAGATGCCGGATCAGCAATAACCGCGGTCCTTCGGGCAGGAATACAAACCGGGGAGCGCATTGGCGACACGCTGGGATAGCCTCACTCAACGCCGGTAACAGATCGCTGCATCGGTTTTGCTGGTGATGTCGGACTTACGTAGGCTGCTGGTTCCTGGCTGCCAACGCAGCGGCCTCTTCGTCCGTCACTGAAATCTTCCCTGCGAGTATAAGCCATTTCTGACATTTGCGTATGGAACCACGCCGTGCTCAGGCTCCAGGGATGATAACCGGCCGATCCAATTGCTTCTCACCGATGCATCTTGATTGGCTCTCGCTGCGAGCCACTCCGCCCGCTCCCGCGTCAAGCCGATAAGGCAAGTGCCAGCGAAGTCCGCAGGCACATCCACGGTGGTATCGAATACGGCCCATGTGTTGGTCGGTTCCTGAATGGGCAAAAACCTCATAACAGCACCTGCTAATATACAGTACGAACTTACGGACGGAGCATTGTTCCGGCATCAACCAAACGAAGGAGAGTTTTTCGTTTTTGAGACGCCGCGGCGCGTTGAGCCTTGAGCGGGCAGATTGATCCATACCTTCTGCATCGCGCCTGCGATATCGCTGAAATAGGGTGGCAGATCGCGACGAGCGAACGCATCGGCTGATGTCGTTCACCGGCTTTCTAAAAGCGCAATTCCGAAACCTGCCGGGAGCCCGCCAAGCGGCGGCGCTTTTGTGCGTCAGCTATCCGCCTCAGTGCTTCATCTTGCGTATTGTCGACCTCACAGTATCCCCCAAGGAACTGTCATCTGGCTTGGGAGCGCTGCTCGGAACCAGGAATCCACCCTTTAGCAACTCCAGGGCGTCGAGTGCCTCGTCATCCTGCAAATTTGTCAGAGCCACCCCGTCTGCGAAGACAACCCTATCGTCGTCTATGTCGTAGACCTCCCAAAGCCCATCCTTGATTCTTCGAATGGCGTGCCGATGCTCCATAAGAAGACGCTAATTGAGTCTCGGAAACGGTGGCTAGAGAAAATCAGGGGTAGTCCGATATTAGTAGTGGAAAACTCGGGGCTCTCCGACGCGTGGTGTGCGTGGACGGAAGGCAAGAGTGCAGGGCGGCCGTCGTGCCTGGCAGGCGGCAGCTGACGTTCGTCGCTGGGCGAAACTGAGGTGCGCCCGCGCGAGCTGTGTTTTATTGGGGGCATCGCCGACCACAACCAACTGCAACTTGCCACGATCAGAATGCCAGCCGCGCGTGGTCCGAGAGGGGACCAAATCGACCACGGGTCCAAATAGCCAAGGTTGAGAAACCGTTTGACAATCATTGCGGACACTCGGGCTCTGATGTAATTTAGGGTTCGATCAAGTGAGGAATATACCGCTGTCGCGACGGCTGTTCTCTCTTTCCTGTCTCGGCAGATAGCATGCTCTCTAACGGACCTTGGCACTGCAAGCTGTGTTCTTGTGGTCGCCAGGTAACAGCGTTTAAGGGATTTGCCATGCTCCGACGTTGCGGAATCGTTGCGGCCTTGATGCTCGCAAGCGTCACGACTTTCGAGGCTTCTGCAATCGAACGAAGGGTCGCCTTTGTAATCGGCAATTCCGACTACCAAGAAATCTCGGCCCTCAAGAACCCGGCCAAAGATGTGGTGGACGTATCCAACACGTTTCGAGCGGCTGGTTTTGATGTTTTCGTCGCTAGCAATCTTACAAAGCTGCAGTTTGAAGACCAGTTCCGCAACTATCTTGCCGCCGTGGACGGCGCGGAGGTGGCTGTCGTCTACTATTCCGGTCACGGTTTTCAGATCGGCGGCGAAAATTTCCTGATCCCCGTCGATGCCTCGTTGAAAGATGCGGCGGACGTCGAGGTCCAGGCTATCAAGCTAAACGATGTGCTGCAGCAGATGCGTTCGAAATCGAAGATCCAGGTGATCATCCTCGATGCCTGCCGCAACAATCCATTCCCTCGCAAGGACTATTGGCTCAGGGACCAGCTTCTTACCGCCAGCGGCACCGGCCTTGCGGAAGTAAGAAGCTCGCTGAATACACTGATCGCTTTCGCCACCGAACCCGGCGCGGTTGCCTACGACGGCGCCGGCGACCTCAGCCCATTTTCATTCGCGTTTTCTCGTCGGGCCTTGGCTCCGAACCAGGAGATTCGCACTGTCATGGCGGCCGTGCGCCGGGACGTGGTTGAGGCTACCAAGGGCCTGCAGGTTCCTTGGGAGAACTCTTCGCTGATCGACGAAGTCGTTCTGATGCGTCGCGCCAGCCGCCCCTCTCTACCGCCCGTGTTGGAGAAGGTCGTGTTGTCGGGAGTCGGGCCTGTCGATCTGAACCTCCCGGAACCGGTGGAGGTCGACGGCGGATCAATCACCGTCAGCATCGAAAGACCGCCCGCCTTGGGACGCCTGATGCTGAATGGCAAGGTTGTCGAAGCGGGGGATCTGATCCAGGGCAAGGATCTGCCGCATTTGCAGATGGATGTCCCCAAGGGAGTTGGCGAGCCAGAAGACATGGATATGCTGGCCTACGCCGCACGCGACAACTGGGGCGGCGAAGCCAAGGGCATGCTGGTGTTCCGAGTCAAGAGCGGCGAAGGAGCCCAGGGCGAACAGGTGATGGCCTCACTCGAAGCCGAGCAGAAGCAGCAGGTGCTGCAGCGCGGCATTCATGTCACGGGTGCGGCCGAGGCGATCGAGAACCGGGAGATCGACGTTCCGGTCGGCATCGGCGCGGTTGCTCTGAACCTGGACCTCCCGACAGACGATTCGGCGGTCAGCCTGAAGGTTGCCAGCTATCCGGCAACGGGAACGCTCTCCCTGCCGGATCGAGCCCTGTCGCCCGAATCGAGCTTGACGGTCGGTGAAGTCGAGGGGCTGCGCTATGAACCCCAGATCGGAGCCAGCGCACCGGTCGAGATCACCTTCGAAATTCGGGCGGACAGCGCAGTATCCAAACCCGCCAAAATGAAACTGTCGCCAACCGTTGATCCGTGCGACTTGGCTGCCGGCGAACCTCTCGACCTTCAAGGCGTCGTCCCCGGCCTGCTGCCAAATGAAATCGGCGCCGACGCGGTGAAGCTCTGCGAGGCTGCGGTGAAGGCGTATCCCGATGTCCCCCGCTTCCGCTATGAACTGGGGCGCGCGCTGCTTGCGGCGGGCAAGGTGGACCAGGCCAGGAAAGCCATACAGCAGGCTGCCGATAGGGGACACGTGCGCGCAGTGTTCGAACTCGGCTACCTCTACGCGACCGGAACAGGCGTGGCTGTCGACCGCAAGCAAGCCAACACCTTCTACGCGGCTGCGGCCGACAAGGGCGATCCCTACGGGATGACATCGTGGGGCCGAGCCTTGTTTCATGGCTCCGGCGTCGAGCGCGATACGGCCAAGGGGCTGGACCTGCTGCTCAAGGCGGCGGCGATGGGTCACACCTATGCCATGAACGATCTCGGCGCGATCTTCACCGAAGGCCGCAACGGTGTGACCGCAGATCAGGCCCGTGCCGTTGCTTTCCTGGAAGCTGGCGTCGAGCGACAGGACATGTATTCGATGAACCTGCTTGGCCGGAATTATCTGTCCGGCGCGGGCGTCGAGAAAGATCCCAAAACGGCGCTGGCCCTGTTTCAGAAAGCCACCGAACTCGGCCAGCCCTACGCTCCAAGCAACCTAGCGCGCATGTACCGCGACGGCGTCGGCGTGGAGCGCAATCCGGCGGAAGCGCAAAGACTGTTCGAGATGGCGACCATGCGGGGCGATGAGTATGGTGCATTCGATCGCGCGGTTCTCGAAATGGAAAAGGGCGAAAAGGCCGACCAGGCCACCGCCGTCCGCTTTCTTGCATTTGCGGCCGCACTGGATTTTCGCAACCAACTGCCAGAGGCCCGGACGAACCTCGCAAATTTCGGCACGAAGGTGAAAACGACGACGTTGAAGCAGCTGCGCCGGGAACTCAAATCGAAGATTCCTGCGTCCGGTTCGCTGGACGACCAACTGGTCGGCGCGGCCAGGCGGGTCTGGGAAGAAGCCAACCCGCGTCGGGACGTGTTTTAATCAATCGGGAGGCAAATGGTGCGCAGGACATTGAAGCACATAATCGTCGGAACAGCCCTGTCCGGCATCCTGGTGGGGCTCACAGGCTGCACGTCCTTGATGCCACCCGAACCAACGCCGCTGGTGGAGACGTCACCGCCGAAGGTCGTTCGCAGGACACCTGTACGGCAGAAGGTCGTCAAGGCCGCTCCCAAACGGGTGGTGACGAAAAAAGTGATCAAGCCGGTTGAGGTAGAGCCTGTTGCCGCACCTCCTGTGATCGCTCCTCCTCCTTGGCGAGGCGGAGGCGGAGGCGGCGGCGGCTGGGGATAAGCCAACTTCCGTTTCGCTTTCACGAAAGCTCGCGCAACCGTCACGGGGCGGATCGGAGGATGCCGCACCATGTCGTTCTCGACCGCACGCGAGGATCTAGGGATGACGGATACCGTTGATCCACTGCCTGGCTTCGGACGACCCTATTTTTTTCCGACCATCCTATAGACTTCTGCGATCCCGCAATCGACGGATAGAGCTCAAAGGCAAGCCACGCTTCAGTCCGGTGGAAGGGCTCGACGAGGCAATATGGGACAGTCACTACGATGGCTGCCATGAATGGAACTGGGCTCGGTTGTGCGGACAGGAAGTTTCGCCACCGACGATGTCTCGGTGCTGCGGCTGCAACATCCGCTGGGGACACGTTTCAGGGTGGCACTGGCCAAGTGGGTCCAAGACGGCTGCAAGTAAGGCAAGCAATCAGGATCCAGACTGCGCTCTAATTTGCATCCGCTGATTGGCGCAGCGCCTCGATCTCCGCCATCTGAATGCCCATTTCGACAAACGCGGAAAGAACTGAAAAGCGGTCCTCCAGTGCAACGCGTGCCAGTCCGGCCAGAACCCCTGCACTCACAGCGCGGGCGGCTGGCTGCAAGGCCGATACCGCTGGCGTCTCCGTAGCTGCACCATTGCCATGCCATCCTGCAGCCAGGGCAATCCAGGCGGCAGGCGTTGTTGGCGGCATTCCTGCCGCAGCCTTGCTCACTTCTGGGCGATGGTGAGGGCTATCCGGTTCGCTGACCCAGTCACGAACAAGCGCGAGCAATTCCTGATCCCTGCGATCGAGCAGAACGGTGAGGTGGCTCAGGCATTCATGGGCCCACCACACCGCAGCCCGCTCGGGAAGCAGATAGGCACAGAACGTAATCGCCTCCTCGGGCACCCGCCCGGCCAGGAGGGCGCGGCAAAATTCGATTGAAGGCTGTTCGGTCGGGAGTGCCACCATGTCCCTGGAAACAGCGGGGCAGGCCATGAAAAGATCCCGTGCAGTTTTGAATCGAAGCTCATTGGCCATGGCCGCCACGCTTTCACTGGGGAACAATCGACACTGAAGCCTGGACAGGGTGCGGGTCAAGTCTCCAGTCCTCAGCAAGATGCAACTGCCGTCCACTCCTCGTATGCCTGACGTTTATTGACAGACATTTCCTTCGGAATTTGGTATTGTTCGCAGTCGATGAAATCGGATGCTCAAGACAGGAGTAACCGTCATGCAGTTGGGCAGTTTAGCCTTCGCGTTTACGGTCACGCTTTTTTCGACCCACGCTTTTGCTGATCCGCTTCAGAAATCAGAAGACATCGTGAAGTTTTTTGACGCGGCGAGCGAGTTCGGCCCGTCGCGTGGAATTTGCGTCGGCACCGAAGAGGAATGCAGCAGCAAGAACAAAGCAGCGCCGGCCGAAAAAACCAGCCTCGACATGCTGATCAACTTCGGGCTGGATTCTGCGGAACTCGATGCGACTGCGCGCGCTGAACTGGACGAGTTCGCCAAGGCACTGAAGGACAGCCGACTGAGCAATCTGAACTTCGTTGTTGAGGGTCATACAGATGCGACCGGCTCGGCTGATTACAACGAGGGACTGTCGGAACGAAGAGCCAGATCGGTAACAACCTTCCTGACCTCTAACGGCATCGATCCTGCCCGCATCAAAGCGACAGGCATGGGCGAAACGAATCCGCGCAACCCCAACCCATACGATCCGGTAAACCGCCGGGTGGAGATGCGGATAAGGACTGAGTAGGGCCGCTTGCGGCCAAGGCACGGCTCACGTCGACAGGCTTGAAACGCCTATCAGTTGTTGTTGTTGAGCACGCCGCCCACCGCCACACCGGTACCGAAAATCAGCGCCTTGGTCAGAAAATCGTTGTCGCTCGGCGGCGGGGCATCCCGTCGAACCACCTCCCGGTCGCGCTTCTTTTGAACGACCTGCTGCCTGCGGGGCTTCTGTGTCACTACCGGCTTTTGTGTGCGGGCCTTCTGTGCCACCGGCTTTTTTGCGCGGACCTGTTGTGCTGCACGAGCCTGATCGGCAGCGTACCTGGCGCGCACCGATTCCATCATTGGATCCGTCTGGATCTCCAGGAACGCCAGTTGCTCGCGTGTCAAAAAGGTGGTCTGCGGCAGGCCGTTGTTCGCTTGCCACATGCCGATCGCCTGGCGGGTCTTTGGACCTATGGTTCCATCGATGCGGCCAAGCTCGTTGCCCACGGCTTCGATGCGCAACTGCAGATCGATACGGCCTTCGCGATCGAGACCGATCGCACTTTCCGTCAACTCGGTGCCGGGGGCCTGCTTCACCTCGTCCGAAACGCCAACCGAGGTGCGAACGGCTGAGCCGGAATTTGCGTTCGCCTCGTCCTCATCGACTGCCGCGACCTGCCGATTATCGGCTTTCGGTTCGTTCAACTGGTCGATGTTCAGCCGCGCCACCGTGGCGAAGCGGCCGTTTGGAAACTGTTCGAGATAGGCTTCATAGAACGGAATGAAATTGCGCTTGGAAGCCTCATCCCATAGACGCTGCTCCACCTCCCAGGAAGGAGGCTCGTTGGTCCCCGGGGCAGGGGCCGATGTCGCCGCGCCGGATGCGCCAACAACGACAGGTTTTGTGGCAGGCGCCGCTTCCGCTGCGGACTGTCCCAGGAAGACCTCGCGTCCCAGTGATGCGTTGTGCCAAGGTCTCTGGCGACCTTGTGTCGTTTCGGTCACCTGGCCGCGTACACGCGTCAGCGCGCTCTGGATTTCAACGCCGGGTTCAGTCAGGTGCCTGGCGAGCGCCGCGGAGTAGGGACTATTGACGCCATTGCCGTCAAAAGCGATGGCGCCGGGATCGGTTGCATACGCAATCAAGATTCCGCCGGTTCCAAGGCCGTCCGATTTTGCTTCGATCGGCGCCAGACCGGTGCCAAACGAGGCGGACCGGCTCTTCGGCATCGAGGCAGCCAGCGTCCTGGCCAGCGGATTGTCGCGGCAGGCATCGAGGATAATGACGCCGATCGCCGGCTCGGGCGGTAACGCCGCCATGAACTCGTCGATCTGAACGGTGCGGGTCTTGAGATAAGCGGGCGATGTCAGTTCGGCGTCGACCGGAATCAGGAAATTCTTGCCGTCGACCTGCATGCCGTGGCCGGCATAAAAAATGACGGCGAGGTCGGCATCGTATGACTGCTCGGTAAACCGACTGATGAGGCTATGCATGCCTGCATTGTCTTGATCGATCCCCTCGATCACCTGGAAGCCGGCATTGCGCAGTGTGGATGCAATGAGGTGCGCATCGTTGGCGGGATTGGGCAAGGCGACGGCATGGGCATATTTGCTGTTGCCGATGACCAGCGCCACGCGTTTGGCATCGGGCGCGGCAGCCTCGGCGCCAAGCGAGACGATGATAAACAGGATAAACCCGCTCAGAAAGACGGCAAACGCTTTCATGGACCAGCCCTCCGCCCCGCCTGGGCGCACTATGGATATCTGCGTATGCTAATTTTCATCAGCGACATAGTCGCTTCCGCCAAAATGGCTCTTGGGCGTATGTGATCTCGACCACAGTTATGGTTCACAAAGCGCCCGAAAAAAGTTGCCTATAGTAACACTTGGCAGCAGGAACACCAATGGTCTAACGGCAAACTCGCGCCCGCGAGACGCAGGTTCAAAGCGTATTCTGCATCGAGCCTATGAGGGCCGTGATCGCCTGCTTGTATTTTTCGAACTCGGGCGATGTCTGCCGGACTTCCGTCGTTATCGTCGTCTGTTGGCTCACCTCAGTCGTCGTCGGGCTCAGCTTCCGCCCCATTTTCCTTTCGGCCCAGCTCACGACATAGCTGGCGGACTTGCCGGTGAGAAACGGGTTGGCTTGAATGACGGCCGACCCGAGCACGGCGCTCAATTGCGCCGAACCCGGCGATGACAACACTTGATGGGCGCCTTCCATTCCCAGGAAATGACAGAGATAAAGCCGGCCGGCTGTGATCTGGTGGCCGCGTGCCCGAAGATAGGCTTCGCCCTCGCGCGCCAGATTGCTGACCATCTCGCGCGAGATGGTGGCGTCGTAACGCAAAGCGAGCAGGTCGGCGGTTGACAGTGTCCGCGCAAGTTCGGGGCGGTAGGTGTTCATCATCCTGATCCAGGTCTTCGTTATGAACTGACCGGCGCCGGTCGCCGAAGAAAGTGGGTTCTTGGCGCGGGCGCGGCCGCCACTTTCGACTTGAACGATACGCTCTGTCAGCGTTTCGACAGCGGAATCATCGGTTGCGATTGCCGTAACCGTACCCAGGGGATCGATCGCCTCGCCATTGCGATAGAGTTCGAAATGCAGGTGCGGCCCAGTCGAAAGGCCGGTAGTGCCAATGTAACCGATGATATCGCCTGCCTTCACCTTCGCGCCGACACCGCCCTTGACCGCGAATTTCTGCATATGCGCATAGCGCGTCTCGCGCCCGTTTCCGTGCGAAATCTTCACCAGGTTGCCGTAACCCCCTCCATCGCCTTGAAAAACGACTTCGCCGTCGAAGGCGGCTGCAATCGGCGTACCCAGAGGCGCCGCCCAATCCACGCCCTTGTGGATGCGAACAGTCCCGAGGATCGGGTGTTTGCGTGGGCCGAAGGTGGACGTCATGACCCCGTTGACCGGGGTGACCATGCCGTTTGCGACCGTCAGCGAGCGAACCCGATCGTCGCCGCTCACGCATGCAAACTGGCCGTCGGTCTGCTGGAACACGAAACAGTCGAGGCTTTTTTCGGCACCCTGGACACCCACATATAACACCCGCCCGGCCGTCTCTTCCTTGCCACGCGGCCTTTGCGAATAGATCAGGACCAGGCGCTGGTCTTCGCTGGCGAAGGCATCCAGGTCCTGTCCTCGCGAGAGATACATGATCGCTTCTCCGATCACGCCGGTCGGGACTTTGTTGCGTGCTGCTGTCGAGTAGATTGCATCGAGCAGCCGGTATTGCCTTTTGTGCGTGCCTTGTGCCTGTGCGCCCGAGTAGTTGAACAGATCTTCGCGGACCCAAGGGTCCACACCAGACACAAACACACCAGCGGCATTGCGCGTCAGCGTACCGACAAATACATTCTTGGCGTAGATCGAAACCTGCATGAGGGACATGGTTGTCGTCTCGCGCGTCGGCCTGAAACCGCGCATGGCGACGACATAACCTGGCTCAAGGCTTTCCCGATTGAAAAGCGCCTTCAGGGCTTCGCCTGCCAGCTTGGCATCCTCGGCGGAGAAATGCGCATCCAGGGCAACGCTGTCCAAGCTGCGGTCGTTGAGAATCTTTACGAACGTGTCCTCGTTAGCCTCGTATCGTTGATATTCGCT
The DNA here is from genome assembly GCF_003997585.1 of Mesorhizobium sp. M5C.F.Cr.IN.023.01.1.1. Classification (NCBI taxonomy): domain Bacteria; kingdom Pseudomonadati; phylum Pseudomonadota; class Alphaproteobacteria; order Hyphomicrobiales; family Phyllobacteriaceae; genus Mesorhizobium; species Mesorhizobium sp. M5C.F.Cr.IN.023.01.1.1. The sequence goes on from NZ_RZSU01000065.1 coordinate 35,616, forward strand.
GATGACATTTGCCACGCTTGTGTTGTTTTCGATCTGGGTTTTCTGGAAAGCGGGGAGGGCTGCCTCGCCTGAATCGATTGTTTCGCCCCAACCTGCTTCGGCATCATCAGCGTCCACCTGCGGGCCCGAAGCAACCGGAGCCTCGTTTAGAACGGGCGGTGGCTGAAGATCGTTTTGCAGATCGATGGATGGCGCCGGCGCGGTCTGTCGCTGCGCCTGGAAGAATGCGAAATCTTCTTGCGTGGACGGTATCGTTGTCATGAACTTTTCGCTGGCGCTAAGCATCACGTCAGCGAGAATTTCGATCTGGGGAGAAACTCCAGCCTGATCGAGTTCTGCGGGGCGCGGGATCACTTGGCTTTTTGTTGCGGCGCCGGTGTCGGGCGCTAGGGTGATCCACATCGGGTCTCCTGCGAGATCGATGATGGCAGGCACATAGACCGATGCATCGGCTGGCACATCGTCGGTTCCCTCGACGGCGTGCAACTCCTCATCTTCATCGCCAAACGACCAATAGTCCGCGGTGAGATAGACGCCGGCAGCGATCGACAACAGGACAACCACAGCAAGACCGGCAAGGAGTCTGCGCCACAGCCTGCGTCTGCGCAGGGCGGCGCGCGCCTGCTTTTTCAACCTGAAGCTTGTGTCGATACTGTGC
>NZ_RZSU01000066.1:0-34814 GCF_003997585.1 Mesorhizobium sp. M5C.F.Cr.IN.023.01.1.1
GAATATTCTCTTCGGTGTTGCGCAGGCTCTCGACCGAGGCGCGGACCCGCGATTCGGCGGCGGCGACGTTGTTCCTGGTCTGAAAGCCGTCGAACAGGGTCTGGTCGATCTGGACGCCGAAGTTGCCGGTGGTTAACGAGATGCCCCGGTTCGAGCCGAGATTGGTACGGGCATCGAAATGGCTTATGGAGAAGTCGATGTCCGCAGAACCGGTGATGGTCGGGCGCCAGCCGGACTTGGCGATGGCAACGCTCTCATCGGTGACGCGGACGCCGGCACGAGCCGAATTGAGCTGGGAATTGTTCTGGTAGGCTTTTGAAAGTGCACCGAGAATAGTTTCCGCCGAGGCGGCCAGCGGAGAAAGCGCGGTCGCCGAAACGAGGACGGCGGCAAAAAGGCTCTTGCGTAAAGACGGCACGTTATTCCCTCATTCGTTTTGCATGGGAACCACACCGCGCCGGCTTCTCCCATTTGAGCAGCCGGCGCGGTGTGTTTCAGGTTCCCTGCTGTCAGCCCCCAAAAGAACACCCCGGTTATGCGGATCAGCAACGATTGTTCAAGCGCAAGCGAACATGACAACGCCTTTGCTGCAAGCCAAAATCATTCAGAACTCAAACGCACGAATACGTTCGAATCCAGGTAGTGGCTTAATTGCCGCATTAAATGCGCCTCTTCCGGTTACACCCCCCCCTGTTTTCAGAAACAATCGGGCCACACCCGAATTTCCCTGCCCTTCGACGGCGACAAGCCGACCGCCTTCCGCAAGCTGGTCGAGCAGCGACTCCGGCACTTTCTCCACGCTGCCGCCGATGAAAATGACATCGTAGGGTGCTCCCGCGGCATGGCCTTCCGGCAGCGGTCCCGTGACCACGCTGACAGTGTCGCAGCCAAGCGCCGAAAGAGTCGACATGGCGGTCTCGGCCAATGCCGGATCGCTTTCCAGCGCAACGACGGACTTTGCCAGCCGCGACAGGATCGCCGCCGCATAGCCGGTGCCGCAGCCGACATCCAGCGCCGAATCGCCAGGGCCGATCTCGGCCAGCTGCATCAGCTTGGCCAGCGGCGAAGGCTCCATGAGGTAGCGGGGGCCATCCGCTGCATTGGCAATGCGGATGTCCTCGTCGATATAGGCCAGATCGCGCTGGCCGGGGGCGACAAAGGCCTCGCGCGGCACGACAAGCATCGCCTCGAGCAGCGGCGCGCTGGTCACGTCGGTGGTGCGGATCTGGCCATCGACCATCTTCACCCGACGTTCGGCAAAATCAGCGCTCATGTTCCAACCAATCCGCCCAAAACCAATCTGCTTGCCGCGCCAAGACCGCGGCTCATTTCGACCGGAACTCAAGCCCCCTGGCGCTGGTGCGCGGGAGCTTGGGCATTTGGAGGCCTCGCCCGGAATCGAACCGGGGTGCAAGGATTTGCAGTCCTCTGCGTAACCACTCCGCCACGAGGCCTCATTGCTCCCGGCGTTCCACCCGGTTCCAATAGGTTGCGGCGAAAATGCCGTCAAGCGGCCATGCTGCATTCCGGACGGTTTCCCCTCGGCCATGATGCCATGCATCGCGTCGTCGATACGCATGCTGCAATCAAAATATTAGTTAACTGTTAAGTACGGAATTTTGCAAAGCCCGGGGCCTGGACCTCACGTCGGGTAAGCAGAAGGTCCGCCATTTTGAAGGAGTTGCAAGGGCCGGAAAAAGCGCGCCGGGCATCAGCCTGGTCGAGTCGAGCCGGAAAGACCGCCCCTTCACAGAGGCTTGCCACGCGGTGCAAACCGTCAGTTCGGCCGCCGCCGCCGTTCCCACCACACGACGAGCCGGCGCCGGTGGCGACGCACCAAGGCAAACTCGTAGGAGAGCACCAGCAATCCGATCGGTATCATCCAGAATCCCAGGATCGGCAGGAAGCCGAGAATGCCGCCGAAGATCAGCACGACGCCGATCGCAATTCTGAGGCCGCGCGAGCGCGGCATGGTAAACTGACGGCCGAAGACCGATATTTTCCGTGCCGGTGGATGGTTGTGGCTTGCTGCGCTCATGTCTGGTCGGTGGTCCGTGCGGGCAAAGTAAAAGCACCAGCTGACGAAAGCCGCAACCACGTTTTCGGTTCCGCGCACCCCGTCAGACGGCTCATATGAGGACGCGCGCACATGATTGCCAGAAATCGTCGCGCGAAAAAGCGCCGAAAAATACGAAATGCTTCTTTGCAAAGCCGAAACGGGTTTGCTATAGGCTGCGCCACTCACATGAGAGCCTCTGTTCCCCGGTAGCTCAGTGGTAGAGCAACCGGCTGTTAACCGGTTGGTCGCTGGTTCGAATCCGGCCCGGGGAGCCAACGCCATTCTACGCCAAGGCGAGTTATTGCGCGCAAGCGTGCGATTTTTCCCACGCTCGATCCGCTTCGCTTCTGCTGGCTGGCCCCAAGCGGCAGGGGAAACCGGTCAAAGTCAGTGGTAAGCTAGCAGAGCCCGCCTGCCCTCACCTATGCGCGCTCTCTCCGGCAGACCTTGGGGAACCTGGCCGGCCCGAGCACGTTGTGGCCGGTCAGCCCGGGTTACGCATGCAACAGCTTTTCCAAGAATTCGGCCATCCGACATACCTCCCGTTTCCGGTTATTGGGGCGAGGCTTCTGCTGGCGTCGATCTTCGGTGCTGCGATCGGTTTCGAACGCGAATGGCGAAATCGGCCTGCCGGGCTTCGCACCCATATCCTGGTCTGCGTGGCAGCGGCTACTTTCGGTATACTGACGATTGAAATCGTTCACGCGCCGATGTTTCTGCAGGATTCCGTGAGGGTCGATCCGATCCGTGTCGTCGAAGCGGTTACCGCTGGCGTAGCGTTCCTTGCTGCCGGATCGATTTTGTTTTCGAGAGGCGAGGTCCACGGGCTGACGACCGGTGCAGGCATGTGGCTGTCTGGGGCAATTGGCGTGGCGTGCGGGCTAGGTCTCTGGCAGGTGGCGGCACTCGGCACGCTATTGGTGCTTGTCGTGGCAGGCCTTCTTTATAGTTTTGCGGCCAAGTCCGGGATTCGCGAGAACACCGGACAAGAAAAGCCCATTTCGGAAGAGTCCAAGCGGCGCAAAGGCTGAGGACAAATGCCCGCGCGCAAAGGGCCGAACGGCGTCGCGCGTGGCGGACCCCAATCCGCCAGGCTGGCGCCTGGGCATTCTACCTCACCCCTTAGCGGCGCCGGCCTTCCCCCTTGTCTGGCGCGTCGGGCTGACAAGGAGAAGCCCGCGCTCCTCCTCCGAGCGCGGGCCGACCGGGTTACAGCCCGACCTGCAGCGGGCTAAAGTTGGGGGGAAGGCCCGCTGGTCCCGGAAAAGCGTTAGCGCACGCTAATGTCACCCTTGGCGAACACCCCCGCAAACGAAGACGGAATCCCAGTCATTCTTCCTCCCAAAAATCCTGCAGCGAAGCAGGGCTATAGGTTGCGGATTTTTCCCAACAAGGCGTCCCTTCAGCCGCCGTCAGCAGGTGCTGCCGGAGCGGGTGCTGCCGGAGCAGGTGCGGCCGGCTCTGCCGGAGCGGGCGCGGCTGGCGCTTCGACCTTGGGCGCTTCGACCGTAGGCGCTTCAACCCTGGGCGCTTCAACCTTTACGTCGACGTCCTTTCCGGTGCCCCTGCCGTTTATGTTGATAACGCCGGTGAACAACAGCAGCATCACGATTGCGATAACTGCGAGAACGACGGCGACAGCGGTGCCGGCGCCATTTCCGCCTGAGTTAACAACGGTGGGACCGTCAGCCATGACTATCTCTCCCATTCTGAATTATCACTGGTCGGCAACGGGACCGGCGGGCACTTAGTTCCGCCGCCGGGCTATGGTCCATGGTGCAGTAAGACTGAAGTCTTTGCATTGAAGACAGAGGGCTGAGGCTGGCAACCAAGATCTTACCAACGGATTGGTATTGGCCGCCGAGCAAAGTCCCTTCATCGGTGGTTCCGGGTGCCCGCTGTATCCCTCATCGGCGGGCGCCCGATATGACCCTAACAGCGGAAATAACTGTGCCCCTTCCCCAGAGCAGACAGAATGTCGATGAGGTCGCAAGCCGACCCGCAAATGACAATCAAACTCCTGAGCCAACAGATTTCTCGGTGGTTGATCTCATTCCGTCGAGCGACGATGAGGTCGCTGCAATCGTCATGCGAACAGAGCGCCTGGCCCTTGTCGTTATTATAGCAATGGCGATCTTCCTGATCTTTGCACCGGTGATCTTCATTGCCCTGATGTATGGGATTTGAGATGTCCCGCTTTAGCCCTCGTCCCAGACTCCTGCAGCGAAGCGTGGCGGACGTCCTCCTCGCCGCGCAAGTGCTTCACGCGGGCTTTGATCCCCGGCTTGACCCATTGCGTTGCCGGCCGCCTATCTGCCGGTCCGGGCGATTGATGAGGAAGCGAGACGGAAGCAGCGCGTAGGCTGGGACGCGACCTGTATGTAGCAGACCCGCCGCTACATTTGCGAAGCGACGGGCCTCCACCCCATTCCCCCAGACCTGACCATGCAATTGCGGTGCCAGACGTGTTGACCCATTGCGGCGCACCTTATGACTTCTGCGCAGCGGAATTACCGATACGTACTTCGTTCGAATGTTTCGACTCCATTAGCTTGAGCGCATGTATTCCGCCAGCCAGGTGAGCGCCCCCCGAAGGCTCGCTGGTCAGGCCCAGCGGCCTCCCCCCACAACCAAAGCCGCTGGGCCGCCCCGCTCAGAGCGAAGAGCGCTGTCTCGCATATTAGCAACCCTCTTGACACAAGACCTCGCCTGCAACGGTCAAACGAATGGCAACTTTCTGTCTGAATGTGTTTACGGTCCATTCTCGGAGATCCACGCATGGCCTCGCGCGGGAGACACAGTAATTTCCCTTTTAAAGGCGTCGAGATGCTACGAGCACCGCAAAGCCAGTTCCTGAAGCCTGAAGATCGGGCGGTCTGCCAGCGGGTGGTCGACCAGATAACCGCCGACGCTAAATGGTACAGCATCTCGATAGACGGCCAGATTCTGGCCTCGACCACGCTGACTCTCTTTCAATCCGGGGTCGTCAATGAAACTAACTTGCTGGCGCATGTTCGCGCGCGCCGCCACGACTTCACTAAGCTGACCGGCTAGCGCTTCCCCTTCGGCGTGATCTCTTCGATCTGGCCTTCTCGCCGATCTCTTCGCCATAGCCTCCGCCTTGGCCTTGTCCATCGTGGTCAGCACCGTTCGCCAGTGCGGTTTCTCGAAGACACTCACGATGTAAGTTGTCGCCGGTTTGTCGGCCATCGCGCTCACATAGCTGGATAGGAACATACGCCAAGCACGGCACTTCCGCGATCACGCCATATCCACGGTCGCAAGCTCTGTTAGCTTCTTGGTGCGGCGGACCCCAATCCGCCAGGCCGGCGCCCTACAGGCAATCTACCCCAACGCCCCCCAAGCGGCGCCGGCCACCTTCCCGGGAGCCACGATCAGCCGTTCATCCCCGGAATCTTTCGGTGAACCAGTGGATCTTGCCGTCCGGGCCTTTCATCGGCTTGTGGATCATCAATCGCTTGGGCAGGTGCTCGGGATGCGCTTCGAGCAGGGATGGGGCTTTGCGAAGCCGAGTCAGACGCCCCACTGGTTCTGTTTCGAGCATCGTGCCGAGGGGGAGCGTTTCCTCTGACTAGAGCTCCTAGCCGGCTGGTAAGGACCCCAGTCCGAAGGGAATAGCATCTTGCCCTCCTTTGGCCGCAGCTTCAAAGCCTTCATCTATTCGGCCGATGCGCCGATCCGCTGGAAATTGACAATCGGCCCCAGCTCTAGACCGCTTCGTGCTGGCAGTGGCCTCTGCAAACTTCGGATGAAGGGCTGTCCTATATTGTTGCGCGCAGGCTCATATCCGATCGTGGCAAGGGTTGCTTTCCTTGCCGCGTTGGCCGGCGTTCTCCTCCTGCTCGCTGTTTTTCCGGCGTGGCTCCTGCAGAATTTGGGAGTGAGCTTCACGCATCATCGCAAGCTCATCCACGTCGCCGCATTCACCGTTTTGGCGGCCTTGGCAAGTGTCGGCTGGACGAAACACAAGGCAAAGCTGATTTTTCTCCTCGCTTTTTCGGGCGTAGCCATTGAAGTTGTTCAGGGCGCGCAACTGATAGGGCGCGGTCCGGATGTATTCGACTGGATTGCAGACTGTGCTGGCATGGCGTGCGGGATCACAATCGCAAGGTGGACAAAACGGCACCGGGTGAGAAACCCGCCGAAACGACCCGGCGAATATCCCGATCGCGAGATCGATTGTCAGAAGGCCATGGAGCCAAGCTTTCAGGCGATCGTCGATTGCATGCTGGAAGCGGGCTGGGCCCGCGGAGAGATCATGCGCTCGCTACGCCGGCTGATCTCCGCAGACAACATGACGCAAAAGGAAAATGCCAAGGTCGAGGCGCAGCTTGCGATCGCACGCGCCATGAGCCGCGCCGGCCGGCCTCTCTAGGATCAGCAACTCAATGAATTGCCTGCAGACAATGGCCGAAATGGCGGCGAGCCTAACTGTCCGCAATCAGACAGAGCGTTGAAGGCCGCCACGTTTGGCCGGAAATCGTGTTGGTCAGGGTTTCAGGGAGGAATTCTCGATGACCCGCTCTTTTCCCACAGTCACGGTTGAAACAGTCGCCGAAGTCTACGTTCTTTCCAGAGGCAAGGCCCGCTTCCTATCGATCGGACAGGCAATCTGCGCCCTTCGGAAACTCATGCCGGCTTGCAAGGCGACCGACCACGAGTTGGAGGAGATATTGGCGGCAGCGTGCGTGATTCACGGCGTGCCCGTAGCTTTCGACGCCAAAACAGCCGATGGCGCATGGCTCCATTCGTAGGGCCGGAGATGCGCGCGCAAGCGCAGTGGCCTGCCGCATCGGACGATCATGAGGGATTGTTCGCTACTCAACGAACGGCGAGATGACGACCGAAGGGGAACAAAGCCATCTGTTGTCGAAACTGCCGGAGAGAAATTAGGGTAAGCTGATTGCGTGGGCTGTGGTGATCGGCCTCGGCTTTGATTGTAGCGTGGCATGTGTTCCGAGTTTGTTGCTTTCTTACTCGCCGTCATCACCGGCAACTTCGCTTCATTAAGCTGTTCTAAAGTAGAAGCCCGCCGCTCCTTTCGGCACGGCGGGCTGTCCTTTCCAGTCGCTTAGGTCATTCGATGACTTTGATGATCTTGCGTGTGCCTGGGTCAACGACAACGGTCCGGTTGTCGACCACCACGTACCTGTATTTGGTGTCGGGAACTTCATGAAGCTCGACCGTCTCGGGCAGGGTTGAGCCGATATTGAGCTCCACTCCAGGGATTTTCACCGACGCGAGCGGCTGCTTCTTGACATATTCCCTGATGACGGTCTCCTGTTCAGGCTCGATGATTACGTCCTGAGCAGCAGCAGCGCCGATACCTGCCAGCAGTAGAAATCCCGCGGCTGCAGTGGAAAGATGCATTCTCATGAGTGCCTCCTTTATGTGAGATCTGTTCCGCTGAACGCGTCTCCGCGCCAGGCTCACCAAACCTCAGGCAGCCGCAAATGTTCCTTTTGCGGGGCTTTGGTCTGATGCGTGACGGACCTAAGTCTCGCCTGTTTTCGCGTAATAGCCGTACATCGCGCCACCCGGAACCGCCCCGCGCATACTCGTTGCTCGCTGCTTATGTTCCGCTTGACGAACACTCGCGCAAGCCGAGGGGGAATTCCGGTTATTCTCCCTCCCAAAAATCCTGCAGCGACGCGTGGCGGAGGTCCAACTCGCCACGCAAGTGCCTCACGCGAGCTTTGATCCCCGGCTTGACCCAATGCGTTGCCGGCCGCTTCTTCATGTCCTTCGGCGCCTCGCCAGCGTGCTCCTGCACACGTTTCCAAAGCCGCTCCCGCATCTCACGATTGACGCTGACGAAGGCACTGCCGACGTATTTCCGGGTGCCAGGCTCGGCCATCAGGGCGAATGCCGGCTTTCCAGCCTCACGCTCGACGCCGAGCAGCTCAAATTCCCCGACGGTGTAGCATTTCGTCTTCAGCCAGTTGGTCGAAGGGCCGCTGCGATACTTGCTGTCCCGACGCTTGGATACCACTCCCTCAAGGCCGGCCTGGTCGACCAGGTGATAGATCGCCTTGGCATCGCCCGGCAGCGCCTGGCTGAACTGGATGCGGATGTCAGGCGGGATGATGCCGGCAAGGATATCGCGGCGCTCTTGCAGCGCCATGTCGCGCAGGTCGTGGCCGTTAAGGTGCAGCAGATCGAAGGCGACGAAATAGAGGTCACGCTGGCGCCGCGTGATGGCCTTGCGCAAAGCCGCGAAATCCGACAGGCCGGCATCATTGAGCACGATGATCTCACCGTCGATGATGGCGCTGTCCACAGCGAGCGACTTCGATGCGGCGACCAGGTCGCGGTATTTCGCCGTCCAGTCCAAGCCACGGCGGGTGAAAATGCGCGTTCCGCATTCGTCAATGATCATTTGCGACCGATAGCCGTCGAACTTGAGCTCATGAAGCCACACGCCGCTTTCGGGAGGCTTCTCCACCAAAGTCGGCATTAGTGGCGGGACAAACTTCAAACGCATGCACTGACTCGCAAAACCGCGATTCAATTAGCATACGCTTAAATTAGTTCCCATTTTAACGAATCGTTGACCGCGCTGTCCCAGAATAGGACGGCGCGGTCAAACCCAACCGGACTGCGCAGGCGGCTCCGGCAACTCAGCACCCCGCCTCACATTGCCGGAGCCGCTACCACACTCCTCTAAAATACCCGCAATGGTTGAATTAACTGTTACCGCACGTGCTTTCCAGTGCGCTTTCCCAGTCGTTAGACTTTGATGGAACCGGGCCTCGTTCGGCCCCTGCCTTCACGGATGACGCTGAGACAGTCCATCTGGTGAAGAAGCATGGACGGCCACGATGACATCAGCAACGCCTGGGCCGCCCTCAAGCCCGTGCGTAAGGCTATTGAACAGCCATGCCCCTGCCGGCGTGCCCGACGAGGTCAGATTGCGAATGTCCCGCGCTGTGCCCTCCTCTGCCGCTACCCACTCGGCAGCCCGCAGAGGCCGGGGCCGGTTTCGTCTCCTCGATATTGTTGACGTTGGCTGCCTTCATAGCGGATTCGCGCGGGGCTGTTCGACCCAGCGTGGCCCCGCTCTCCGGGCTCTGACCTAGAAAGACCCATCTGTCGAATTGGACAGGTCCTCGAATGCGCGAATTTCCTCAAGCCGTGCCTCAAGCGCCGCCCTTGTCGCAGTAACGGGATCGCTACCGGCCAGGAACTGCTTGGCGGATTGTCCATGCCGGCGATTTTCACAAGGGCGTCGCCAAGTACTACATTGGTTACGCCGTCACGCCACAACGACCGGTTTTCGGTGCCGTCATCCAGGGCATAGCTGCAGAGACGTCCTCGAGGATCTTGGCCGATCTCGCGAAGCCGGCGAAAGCCTCGCGTGCAACTGAAATGGGAACTTGGCCATCGTAGGCGCGCTGGCAAGCTCGGAACGCAGTGTGAAAGATTGGCCCTCTGCGATTCTTCGGCCATTCCTGCAGGAACTCGAAAGCATCAGCCAAGCATTCGACTTCCTCCACCATGAACTCCCCTCTCTTGACGAAAACAGGCCGGTCGAAAGTCCTGTCGTTCATTAGAACCTCCATTCAACTGAACGAGTGTTTGAGCTTCCACGAGAGCCGTGAGCGACGGCTGCGGGGAAATATGTGAAGACCGCTTTTTGCTGTCAAGGAAGGACCAATTCGGGACTGAAGCAAAACGCATCGCAGGACTGGGACCGCCTGCGGAATGTCGCTGTGTACCGCTGCAACCTGCAGCCGAGGACGCTCTGAACTCCATTGCTCCCGATGAAAACCGAACTCTCGCAAAGACCGCCCGGCGGCACCATTCGCGGCGACGGAAAGACGCAATAGCAGAAAGTCCGCGCCCTTCGGGAGAGGACGCGGGCTCGTCGGGGCCACCGATCTCGCAGCATTTGTATGAGGGACAATACTACGCTGCTGGCACTAAACTTTTGTCGCAGGACAGTGTTCCACCCTCTATGGAAAAAATCGCAGGTTTGGGTGGCGCTATAGAAACTCCTCCCAACGAAGGACCGCGTACACTGCCCCGCCCACCATCGAGAGAATAGAAAGAACCAGGAGCAAGGCGACCGGGTATGTCTCGCCAACGACGGCGTCAGCTTCGTCTTGTTTCTCGTTCAAATTCTCGTTTCGATCGCCTTTCCTGATAACGCTGCAAGATGGCCCGGTCCGACCATTTCGGCTGCTTTCGGTTTCAAGGCTCAGTAGCAACGCCCTGGTCCTTGGACCGCTTCAGCAGCGCACGCGACGCCCGCACCAAGCGTTGTGACAGGGCCAGTGTGTAGCGAAGGTCCTCAACCAGCGCCCTTCCGCGTTCGGCGGTCTGCCGAACGCGCGCCGCATGGATTTTGTTGGTTTCCCAAACAGGTTCTTCCACGCTGTCTGACTCCCGGAGCTGCGTCGTGAATGGAGCGCTGGCCATTTGCATTGTCTGCGTAAGAACATGCTGTGCTGATTACAACAAGTTCTGCATAGGCAAAAAAAGCCCGCCGTACCTCAGGTGCGACGGGGCGATTAAGCGGTCACCAAGCACGGCTTGGGGGGCTGGGATGTGCCCGGTGCGCGCGGACCGGGAAAATAATATGCGCGCCGGCTGCTCGGCGTCTACTAACCGGCGGTTGGAAGAGATTTGTCCAGCAGCGAGCGCAGACTTTCAATCTCCACCCTACCAGCGTCGGCCGAACAAGAACCCGCGCCTCTGCTGGAACAAAGACACGAACCCTATTCGGCGCGCACCATGGCTCAGTACAGCGCGCATGAACGCGGACTGTTTGTTCCTAGGCTCCGATCGCTTCCGCCCGGTCAATTCGCCTGGAACAAAATTTTCCAGAGGTGGTTTTCCCCGAGAAGGGACAGACTTTTCGAAGGAGACGTCTCGTGAAGAAAGTTCTGATCACCAGTATGCTGGCCATCGGCGTTGGCTGTGGAGCAGCGCTCGCTCAGGAACAGCCGGCCCAACCCCAGTCGGGCGCCGACACCAATTGCCCGGCCGGTTCTGCCGGGTGCCCGGAAGGTGCGATGGGCGAACAGTCCCAAGGTAAGGCCGGCGCCACCACCGAGGAGCAGGCTCAAGGCAAGGCGAAGATGCAGACCGATGAGCAAGCCCAAGGCAAAGCCGGTGTAACCACCGAGCAGCAGACCCAAGGCGAGGTTGGCGCCACAACCGACCAACAGGCGCAGGACAAGGCGAAGGTCCAGACCGAGCAGCAGACTCAGGGCGAGACTGGCGCCACAACCGACCAACAGGCGCAGGATAAGGCCAAGGTCCAGACCGAGCAGCAGACTCAGGGCACGACCTCTACTCAGGACGAGACTTCGACCGGCGCGATCAGCAATGTGACCGTTGAACAGAAGACGGAAATCACCCAAATCCTCAAGCAGGAAAAGGTCGAACCGGCTGCCAGCGTCGATTTTGACATCTCAGTGGGTGTCGAGGTTCCGCGGCAGAAGGTCAAACTGCGTCGCCTGCCACCGCGAATCGTCGAGATCGTCCCGGCTTACGAATCCTATGAATATTTCGTGTTGGCCGATGGCCGAATCGTCATCGTCGACCCGGATACGCTCACGATCGTCCTTATTTTGACCTAACGCGCTTGTACGGCGTGAAGGGGCTCGCCGCACTAGCGACGGACCCCTCCACATGCATCGATTGAGGTTTGAGAGCAGTCTCCATTTCATCGGACGGCCAAGGCTATTTACGTCGCCGGTACATTGAGTGTTGAGGATCCTTCCAGCCTTTACCCACATGGATTACCCCTCGACGGCGCCTTTCATGCTCAAGAAGGCCTGAGATAGGGCTTCAGTCTGACCGCTGGCAGACTATGGGCTGGCACAGGCAGCGCTTTAGTCCGGGACCGCTATCGCAAAAGCCTGAGATGGGAGAGTTTTCAGGAACCGAGCTCCTGCAGGCCTCGTTGCGATGCCAACCCGTGACATGAGGCTGCAATGGACCCCCAGCATTACCCGGCACGCTGGCTGCTTTTTCCGGTATTGGCCTGGTGTTCGGGGTCGCGGCCGTCGGGCTTATTATCGGCTGATGGGCCCGATCAATGAAGGAAACACACTTGCGCAGTAATGAGTCCCTTCCTGCGCTAGCGAGACCCACCGGTTTCTCCCCGTGAGACTGGTGGGTCTTGACACCGCCTGATGATGGCGAAAGCGTGATGGATGGTGCAGAGTACAGAGGATTGGCTCGGGCGAATTCGAAACAGGTAGAAATGCAACGCAGACCGTGACGGTCAGAGGATATTCTAGCGTGCTATTGGCAAATTCATTGACCACAGACGCGATACGGCCGCAACGCCGGAGGCTTCGTGAGACAAGAGTTCTCGCCATGATGAATGTGCGGCCTGCGTGCTCTCAATCCCAGCGCAGGCTCAAATCTCTTCGAAGGCTTCGCGTCGCCATCTGCCTCACCGCAGCGACCTTGATTCTCGTCGTGAGCCCCTACCGTGTGGCACAGGACGGCCTGTCCCTGACGCTTAGCCCGCAGGCCGCCCAGGCACAAGGGAACTCTGGGAACTCGGGGAACTCCGGGAACTCTGGGAACGCAGGGAACGCTGGAAACTCCGGGAACGCTGGAAACTCCGGGAACGCTGGAACTCCCGGGAGCTCGAACTCCAATGCCAACGCGGGCAAGGGCAAATCAAAATCGTCAAAAGGCAATCCCCCCGCAAATCCAGTTGCTGCGGTAAACCCCGCCAACAAGCCAAAAGTATATGTCAACGCGACCACTGGAGACCGGATCGAAGTGCGCGGGGCAAGTGTGGGTGTGGTGCATTCCAACGGGCTCAGCGAGCGCATCGACGGCGGCCATTATGAAATGCGGGATGCGATGGGCCGCACCATCATTCGGCGGCAGGCAACGAACTCCGATCGGGCAAGACTGCTCGCCATGATCGAGTGATGGCGAGCTCACAAGCCGCAAGGCTACCTTGCTTCACGCAGGATGGCGGGCAGGCGGCTCGGTCGCGTCGCGCAGTGTCATCGCGGCTTCGGTCCGGTTGCTCACATTGAGCTTGGCGAGAATTCGCGTCATGTGATGCTTTATGGTTTTCTCGTGCAGGTTCAGCTGAAGACCGATCCGCTTGTTGCTCAATCCCGCGGCAACGAGCGTCAGGATCTCTCTTTCGCGACTGGTGAGTTCGGCCAGCACGTCGGTTTTCGCGGTCGCGGTTGATTGGGTAGACAAATCGGCCAACACGCGCGCCGACAATTGCGGGCAAACGTACCGTTCGCCCATCGCCACCGTGCGCAGTAGAGCGGCCAGGGTTCTCGAGCCGACACCCTTCAGAACATAGCCTCTTGCCCCGCTCTGCAAGGCGGTCATGACGTGCTGGTTTTCCTCCGAAACGGTCAGCATCACGATTTTCAGATCCGGGTGCCGCTCCAGAGCCGGTTCGATCGCGCTGAGGCCCCCTCCAGGCACCGAGATGTCCATCAGGAGAATATCGAGCTGCTGGTCTTCCGCTATCCGCAAGGCGTCGTCTCTGCTGCTGCCTTGGGCAACGATTTCGAACCCGCCGATCTGCTCGAGAGTGCGCACGACGCCCTCCCTGAACAGCGGATGGTCGTCGATGACGGCGAGCTTTATGGCGGCTGCCATCACACCTGTCCTATTTCGACTATGTTGAGAACCATTTTCACCACCGTGCCATTCTGTGAAGATGTTACACCAAATTGGCCGCCGAGGCTTTCTACCCGCTCACGCAGCCCGATGAGCCCCAGCCTTTCAGGGTGGATGATCTTCGGGTCGAAACCTGGGCCGGTGTCGGAAACCTCGATAGAAACGCGCTCCCCGTCGAAATGTTTCGCGACCGATTGACCGGCACCCCCGGCATGGCGGAAGCCGTTGTTCAGCGCCTCCTGAATAAAACGAAAGATGCAGATCTTGGCCGCTTGTGACAAGGGTGCGTGCCCCCCGGTCATGGACAGCATCACTTTGACGCCGGTTCGCTCTTCGTGCGCTCGCACGGCAAGCTCGAGGATTTCCGTCAACTCGGCATTCTCGACATGCGGCAGCATGAGGCCCTTGCTGACATTCCTGATTTCTCGCATTGCATCGTCCAAATTGGCTTTGACTGCCTGCAATTCCCGTGCGCGCGCCGCAGCCGGCGTGGCAGAATCGGCAAGCACGGGGCTGTCGATCCCCAGCGCCGCGAGGGCAACCAGTTGCGCCGGCCCGTCGTGCAGGTCCGCGCCGATCCGCCTGAGGTAACGTTCGTTAAGCGCCGTGGCGCGCTGCGAAGCACGCTGCACCCGCAGTCTCAACATTCTGTTTTGAGCAACCAGATCGGAAAGTTCGGCAATGCGCCGCTTCAAGGAGTGGCTCTGGGAACGAATCGTGCGGCTGCCACGAAAAACGATCGCCGAAAGCCCAAGGAAAAAAATTGCGGTAACGGCAGCGACATCGAACCAGGTTCGAACGAGTGCCTGCCGGAGGTCCTTTTCAAAATCGGTAGCGATCTCGTCGAATTCCAAAACAGCTACGACTTCGCCCGACCACGGCTGAAGCATCGGATTATAGATTTCAAGAAGATGCAAGCCGCTGTCCCTCTCAGCCTGGTTATCATAGTGCCTGTCCAATTCAGCAACTATGTCGCCTGCGAATGCGGCCCGGAGATTGTCGCTGAGTGGAAAGCGCTTCCCGACCAAATTTTTATTGGTTGAATAGAGGATGGTGCCGTCGCGGCGCCAGAGCTTGAAGGATTCGAGCCTTGTGCCGAGTGCGCCTTGTCCCAGCGTTTCATCCAGCGCGTGGGCAACGCTCTCCTCGAGCACTTCGCTCCTGCGCATGTCGGGGAGCAGCGGCGCGATAACGCTGTCGACGTAAAGAGCGGTCGCAGAAGCCGAGTTCCGGGTGACCGCGGCTTCTATCTGGCTTGTCACGGAAATTCCCACCACGATCATTGCCGACAGCGAGAACAGCCCGCCGGCGAGCAGAAACTGAGTGGCCAGCGACAGTGCATTCCATCGATCGATCAGTCTTGTCGCTATGTATGGCGCCATATCCCCAACGGCCCGGTCGGCGGCGCGTCGCGCCAGCGGCACGATTCGAGAGAACCGGCCAATCTGTTGTCGAACGACGCTAAGCGACGCCATCTTTGATCTGCAACCGATCAATCGCAAGGGAACTTAGGGCTTACAGACGGGACGGAAACCGCACCAGCGGTTTTTTTGCGTAAGCGCCACGGTCTCGTCGAGCGAGGCAGCAAGTCATGACGCGCCAACTCCGATCCTTTCGATCTCCCCCGGGCACAAGGTGCGGCGTAATTTTCACTTCCGGTCGCGCAATGCTCTCACCGCTTGAGTAAGGGTCATTCGATCGTTACCGTTCTTTTTGATCAGCTTACTGACCTGGCTGGGCGAAACGCCATTTTCTCGCGCGAAATGTTCCACCTCGTAGTACTCGTCGACCGACAGGCGGTCGTGGTCGAGGAAGTCTCGGTTGCACTTGTTGTCGGCCATTTCCTTTCTCCTGGCGAAGCCTAACACGGGTCTGAATGTCGGTTGGAAACAGGCTGGATGAGGGTGGTGGACACTCCTCTCCATGAACTCCTCCTGTGAACTGCGGCAAACGAGTGCGAGCGGTCGCGGTTCCGGGCGACTCGATAGCCGGACCCATTGCGCGCGGCAGGTCAGACTTAAGTCCAACGGCAAGGCCTCTCGGATCGGACCGAAGCCCAGCCAAGGAACGTTTGCAGCGGTCTCATGTTTGAGCAAGTCTAGCGCGAAGATGGATGAGGGGAGGAGATCGCCCGCCGCTTCGAATGAGCGGCGGGCGACGACTATGTTATGGGCTGTGTCAAATGCGAACAATCAGCAGACTTTTCGATTCCCGCGACCAGGCAGCGCGTGCAGTTGCCGCGCTTCAGGCGGCAGGAGTTTCTCACGAACAGATTAGTGTCATCGGACCATACGACGACGAAATCAGCGCTGTCCTGCGCGGTCCGGGCGGTATCGCATTTGGCGCGGCCGCTGGTCTGTTAATCGGCCTGGTTGCTTTTGGAGCCACCGGCATTGATCCTGTCGGAGCGGTGGCTGGCATGGTCCTCGTCGGTGGGGCCTGCGGCGGCTTTGCTGGTGGGCTTCTCCAGGCATCTGCCGATGTTGCCAAAAAGCCGGGTGAGCCGAACGTTGCACAAGGCGTCATCTTTGTGATGGCGCAGGTCGATGAAAAACAGGCCGATACCGCGCAGGCAGCGCTAGAAAATCCCGTTCGCGTAACGCAACTCGTGGCCACAGTCGGGTGAGACGCGTCGGGTTGGTTCACGTAGGTACGAAACGCATTCAGATCGGCACTTCCCGCTGAGCCGTCAGTTTTCGCTCTGACGGTTCACGAGGTGGGAAGCGTCTGCTCGACCAGATTGACGTAGTAGCGCAGCACGGTCGGCACGATCTCGTCATTGAAGACGTAGCGGTCGCCGTGCAGGCCCTCGCCGGGCCCGACATCGCCGACGCCGATCCACGCGTAGCAGCCGCCTGCCTCGCGGATCATGAAGGCGAAATCTTCGCAGCCCAGGCTCGGGCTGAACTCGGTCGTGACGTTCTCCCTCCCGACGGTGGTGGCGGCCGCTTCGACGGCGCGGGCCGTGGCAATCGCCGTGTTGATGAGCGGAGGATAGCCCTTGTGGTAGTCGAGCGTGGCTCTGAGCGCATGGGCTGCGGCAATGCCCCCAGCGATCTCGCCGATCAGCTTCTCGCAATGATCGGAATGACCGGGCTCGAAAAACCGGCATGTGCCTTGCAGCCAGACCTTCCCAGGCACGATGTTGCCGACATTGCCGCCATGGATCTGGGTGAGGCTGACGACCAGCGCGCTTTGCGGATCGACCGAGCGGCTGACAACGCGCTGGACGGCCTGGACAAAGGCGCCCGCGGCCAGGATCGGGTCGTCGCCGAGCTGCGGCATGGCGGCATGTGCGCCAAGACCCTCGAAGGTCACCTCGAAATTGTCGACGGCGGCCATCTGCGCTCCAACGCGAGCGGCGATGGTCCCCAGTCTGGCGCCCGGCCAGTTGTGGACGGCATACATCGCCTCGACTGGGAAACGCCTAAACAGGCCGTCTTCGATCATGCGCAAGCTGCCGCCTTCATTTTCTTCGGCTGGCTGGAAGATGAAATAGACGATGCCGTCGAAGGCGCGGGACTGGCTGAGCAGCCTGGCGGCGCCGAGCAACATGGCTGTGTGGCCGTCATGGCCGCAGGCGTGCATCACGCCCTCATTCCTGGAGGCATAGGGCAAGCCGGTCCTCTCGACGACCGGAAGCGCGTCCAGCTCGGCGCGGAGACCGATGGCGCGCGTGCCCGCGCCGTTGCGCAGGACGCCGACAACCCCGGTTCCGCCAATCCCCTCATGCACCTCATCGAAGCCGAAGGCGCGCAGTTTCTCGGCAATGAAACGTGCCGTTTCGTTCTCATCAAATCCGAGTTCGGGATTGGAATGGATATGGTGGCGCCAGGCTATGACCTCTGGTGTCAGGGCGGCGATGGGGTCATTATGCAGCATGATGCTCCTTCCACGCCGGCAAAGGCGGTCATGGTTGATCCGGGATCACGATTAGAAGGTCGCGCAAGAGGCGTCTTGAACCAGATTGACCGCAGCAGGGACGAAATACGTGGACGCGACAGAGATCAGGAAATACTGGCGCCATCCCTGCTTCCCGGACCTTGGCCTGTTCAAGGCGCGCTTCACGCAGCACCGTTATGAGCTGCACACGCACCCAACCTATGTGATCGCACTGATCACTTCTGGCTGCGAACGTATTCGCATCGGGCGCCACAGCGTTCTCGCTCCGGCAGGCGCAATTGCCGTCGTCAATCCCGAGGAGTGGCATGATGGCGAACAAGGTGCCGATGAAGGCTGGGCCTACCGGACGTTTTATCCCTCGGTGCCGCTGCTGACGGCCGTCGCCCGCGAGTTGGGCGGGGCTGACGCTCCGGTTTTTTCACGCGCGATCATCGAAGACAGCAACCTCGCCCCAGCGTTGGCGGCGGCGCATGAAGGCTCGACGTCCCAGGACCCAACGCAGGCTGAGGCGTCGCTGCTCGTCGCGTTGAGGCATCTCATCGTTCGGCATGGCGATTGGGGCGGGCGAACCGAAGAGGTCGAAAGTTCGGGATCGGGACAAAGGTTCTCGATCTACGAGGACGTTATTGAATGCGAACTTGGCTCGCAGCTCGACCTGCAGCGGCTTGCCGACGCCGCGTGTGTCACCCGGTTCCAGGTCATCCGGGATTTCAAGAAGGCGATTGGCCTGACGCCGGCGGCCTATATCCGCGACCGGAGATTGCGTCGCGCCAGCACCTTGATAGAACAGGGGCTCGGCCTCGCCGATGCCGCCATGGCGGCAGGTTTCGCCGACCAGAGCCATTTTTCCCGCACGTTCCGGGCGACGCGCGGCATGACGCCTGGCATGTTCAGGAGAGGAGGCTGGGTGCTCCCGAAAGGAGAGGCTTGCGCGCGGAAATTTGCTGCGCGATGGTGAAGTTGGGCTTGGGGGGAATCATGCGAAACATCCTGATATCGACGACGCTGCTGCTCGCGGCAGCCCTGTCCGCAACCGCCGCGCACGCGCTGGACGCCAGCGAGACCCCGGTTGTCGTGACCCCGCTTGCCTCGCGCACCGAGACGGCGTCCGGCCAGCCGATCACGCTGCCGCAGAAAAACGTGCAGGTCCTGGTGTCGTCCTTTGAGATCGCGCCAGGCGCGACGTTACCAGTCCACAAGCACCCGTTTCCCCGCTATGCCTATGTCCAGGGTGGGACGCTTCAGGTCACCAATATCGAGACCGGCAAGAGCACCACGTACAAGTCAGGCGATTTCATCATCGAAATGATCGGGCAGTGGCATCAGGCTACTAATGTCGGCACCGATCCGGTCAAGCTGCTGGTCATCGACCAGGTCGAAGAAGGCACCAAGAACACGGTGTTGCGCCAGTAGCTGGCAACTGTGGCTACCAGCCGGCTGCTCACTTCGCCGCCGCGCTCACCCGGTCCGCGGCGGCGGCCAGCACGGCGCGATCGCCTTCTTCGTACAAGCGGCGGATGGCGATGGCGCTGACGCGCCAGCCTTCGGGCGTCCGCACCAGCCGGTGTAGATAGCTGGCGCCGACTGTCCAGAACCGGGTGTCGAACCAGTGGGTGGCGCGGACGTGGCTGCGCGCAACCGCATCGTTGCCGGCGCCTTCGACAACGATGTTGGTAATGAGGTGCTGGGTGGCGTCGAAGCCCGGCAGAAGGCCTTGCCACTGAGCAATCAGCGCGTCGCGGTCGATGGTCGCAACCTCGCCACCGAAAAGGCTGGTATAATCGGTCGTGACGCGGGCCGCGAAATAGGACCTGACCCGGTTCCATTCGCGCAAATCGGCATAGAGGCCGATCCCCGCCACTGCCTCGGCGATGGCGGTCTTGTCTTCGATTGTCAGCGCAGCCGTGGACTGCGTGCTCAAGGCCGGCAAGGAGGTAGCTGCTAGCGTCCCGGCGAAGACTGCCGAGACCAAAACAAACCGGCGGGTAACGGGGCTCATTGTCCTGCCTCCCCTGCACCGCCCAGCGTGGCGCTGAAGTGCGCGGCAACGGCGTCGCTCGCGGCCTTCACCGGCACAGCGCGGTCGTAGAAGTCGAACTGGGTGACGTTGTCGAGCCACAGCTCCTGCTTCGGCCCGGTCAGCCGTGCGTAGAATTTGTGCGCGCCCTGCGGGATGGCAGCCGCCTCGCCATGCACCATCAGAAATGGCTGATGCAGACGCGGAGCAGCCCGGATCGCATCGAATTTCAGCCAGCCGCGCCAGAAGGCCGGATCGGCCTCGTTGCGCCAGGCCGGGATCATCCCGCGATCGGCCTCGGTGTAGTAAGGCACCTTGAACATGATGGCGCGATCGTCGGTCAGGCTGGCGGCGGGCAGCAATGCCTGCTTGCCGGTGCGGCGATACGCGGCCTCGGCCGCATCGCCCGCGGCTTCAAGTCTGGCAATGCCGTCCTTGCCGCCATAGGTCTCCTCGACCACCTCGGCATCATGCAGCCACGGCGCAACGAGGGCGACCGATTTGATCGCGGCATCTTCAGCGGCGGCAGTGACCATGTAGCCGGAGCTGGCGCAAATACCGAGCCCGCCGATGCGGTCCTTGTCGGTCTCGGGCCGGGTCGCGAGATAGGCGACCGCCGCTTCGATATCGGCGATCTTGGCGCTGGGATCCTCGTATTGGCGACGTGCACCGCCGCTTTCGCCCCAGCCGCGGAAGTCGAAGGTCAAGGCAACGAATCCGCGGTCGGCCATCTCGCGGGCATAACGGGCCGGCATCTGTTCCTTCACCGTCATCCAGGCGCCGGTCACGACCAGCGCGGGCCGAGGTCTCGCCGGGTCCAGATCCTCGGGCAGATAGAGGTCGCCGACGATCTGCTCACCGTGCGAGGCGAAAGTGACGCGCTCGACCCGCGGTGCGGCGAAGGCGCTGGAGCCGAGCGCGACGGCGGTTGCTGCGGCTAGCGCCAGGTTTTTCAGCATTGCAAGTCTCCTTGGCTTGGCGCCGCAGCGCGGCGGATTGAGGCAAGCCGCCGTCTAGCGGTCACCCGCCAGTCGGCCGGGCAGTGGCTTCAGCGGGTAGTGCGTCCAGTAGAAGGCGTCCGACTGGTACATGTCAGTCAAAAAATTCTGTGCCTCGGCGATCTTGCCGTCCTTGATGCGAAACATCAGGGCGTAGAGCTGGTCGATCTCGGGACCCGAGCCGACGTTCGACCAGCCGCGATGGATGTCGACGACGAGATCGCCCTGCGCCTGGAAGAAGATCGGCTCGGCCCTAAATTTGCCGTCGGCCAGACCACGGAAGAAGGCGACCACTTCCTCCGGTCCGCGCTTGTCGCCGGCCAGCGGATGATGGCCGGGAATGCGCCATACGATGTCGGGCGCGAGGAAGGGCCGGACGGCCTCCGGGTTCCCGGTCGCATAAGCTGCGTAATAGTCCTTGATCAGCTGGATGTTGCGGTCTTCCTGCGGACCGCCGTTCGCGGGAGCGGCAGACACCGCCAGGAGAGCGCCGGCGGCAAGCGAAACGAGCCTGGTCATCGATCCTGTCTCCTTGCCTTTCGAGTTGCCTTTCGACCCGTCGCAACGGCGAGGCTAAACCCAGCATGAGGCATTTTCTTCGCCGGAAAAACCCGTATAGTTCGACAAGGCTATTTGGAATAACCTTATAATGCGCCTCGACCAGTTCAGCGGCATCGTCGCCTTCGTGAAGGTTGCGGAGGCCAGGAGTTTCACCCGGGCGGCGGCGGAACTCGGCGTTGCTCCGGCCTCGTTGAGCGAGGCGGTCAAGGGGCTCGAGGAGCGTCTGGGGGTACGGCTCCTCAACCGCACGACCCGCAGCGTTGGCCTGACCGAAGCCGGCGCCCATTACCTCGACCATGTGCGCCCGGCGGCCGAAGAGATCCGGGCGGCTGGCGCGGCGCTGCGCGAGGCTCGCGACCGCCCCGCCGGAACATTGCGCCTGAGCCTGCCGTGGATTGCCGCGCCGCTGCTGATCGAGCCGCTGATGGGGCCGTTCCTGGACGCTTACCCGCAAGTGCGGCTTAGCCTGATCTTCGACGACAATTTCGTCGATATCGCCGCTCAGGGCTTCGATGCCGGTCTGCGGATCGGCGAGCTTCTCGAGAAGGATATGATCGGCGCGCGTCTGGGCGGGCCGCTGCAGACGGTCGTGTTGGGGAGCCCGGACTATCTGGCGCGTAACGGTACGCCGAAGCGGCCCGCCGACCTCGCCGCCCACCGCTGCATCGCCTTCGCCTTCACCCGCACCCGCGCCATCTCGCCCTGGGAGTTCGTCGTGGACGGACGCCAAGTGGAGTTCACGCCCGACGCACGTCTGGTCGTGAACACACTTCCGCTCTGCATCACCGCCGCCGCGCAAGGGCTTGGCCTAGCTTTTGCCGTCGAAGGCCTCGCCGCGCCGCTTCTCGCCTCAGGCGCGCTGGTCAAGGTGCTGGAGCCTTTCTGTCCCACCTACGAACCGCTCCACCTCTATTTTCCCAGCCGCCGCCTCGTCCCGCCGAAGCTGCGGGCCTTCATCGACTTCGTGCGCGCGAACGCGCACAATTTGCGGATCTGATGCGCCGCGAAACCGGAGATGTCGACGGCGGCGATCTGTAGCGTCCTGACCCAACAGTTCCGGCTTTCGCGGCAAGGAGCCCGATGCTAGGGGATGACCAACTCGATTTCGCCAACGGATGCTCCGTGACCAACACCGAACGCCCTCGCCTGCCGCTGATCGAAATCTGTGTCGAAGGCATAGACGGCCTGCTGGCGGCGCAAGCAGCCGGCGCCGACCGGGTCGAGCTGTGCGCCAGCCTCATTGAGGGCGGCATCACGCCGAGTTTTGGCACCGTGCGCGCGGCCCTTGAGCTGGCGACGATCCCATTCCACGTCATCGTGCGGCCGCGCGGCGGCGACTTTCTCTACAGTGAAGCCGAGTACCGTTCGATGCTCACCGATGTGCGCGCGCTGAGCGAGCTTGGCGTAGCCGGTATCGTCGTCGGCTGCTTGAACGCCGACGGCACAATCGACGAAAAGCGCATGAGCGAATTGGTGCAGGCGGCAGGACCCTTGAACGTCACCTGCCACCGTGCCTTCGACATGACACGCGATCCGGCCGAAGCGCTGGAAGCGCTGATCCGCAGCAAGGTCGGCCGCGTGCTGACCAGCGGCCAGCGCGACACCGCATTGGAGGGCGTGACCCTGCTGGCGGACCTCGTCCGGCAGGCGGGGAAGCGCATCATCATTCTCGGCTGCGGCGGGCTCGACCCCAGGAACATCGCCGAAGTGCGGGAAAGAACCGGACTGACGGAAATGCATTTCGCCGCGCTCAAGGACGTGCCGAGCGCGATGCACTACCGTAATCCCCAGGTTGGCATGGGCGGTACCGACCTCGACCGCGAGTACCGCAACACCGTGACCGACGCGGCGCTGGTGGCGGCGACGATTGCGGCGGCGAGAGCATGATCCCGAAGAAAGAAAACACGTGACGCAAGCACGCCTGCCGATCGACCAGGTCTCGCCGCAGGACGAGCCCGCCGTCCTCGCCCTCAACAATGAGCACGCGGCCGAACTGTCCTGGCTCGAACCCGAGCGCCTGTCCTTCCTGCTCGGCGAAGCGTTTTATGCGCGCCGCATCGGTGCGCTCGAGGCCTTCATAATGACCTTCGACCAGAACGCCCGCTACGACAGCCCGAACTTCCTGTGGTTCCGCGAGCGCTATCCGCGCTTCGTCTATGTCGACCGCGTCGTCGTTGCAGGAGAAGCGCGTGGTCGCGGCCATGCCCGCAGGCTCTATGAGGATCTGTTCGACCATGTATTGCATGCCGGCCAGACCATCGTCACTTGCGAGGTGAATGCCGAGCCGCCCAATCCGGCTTCAGACGCCTTTCACGCAGCGCTCGGCTTCGTCGAGGTTGGCGACGCGGTGATCCATGGCGGCAAGAAGGCGGTCCGCTACTATACCAGGCAGATCACCGGCTGAGGCGACAGCCCTACCAATTGCGGTTCAGCCAGCCACGGGCCGGCTTTTCGACGATGTAATAGCTGCACAAAGCGCAAGCGAACGCCCCGGCCAGCATCAGCAGCGGCGCACTGCCCTGTGAATAGACGAATTTGTAGAACGGCTGCTGCCACAGATAGAGCGAATACGACCACAGTCCCAGCGTCGCCATCGGCCAGCAGGACAGGAATCGGGTCAGGTACCGTGTGCTGAAATCGAGCGAGTTGACGGCGAGCGCCAACAGCGGCACCGCGACCAGATAATGGATCGGCGTCGGCACCGCATCCATGAACAGAAGAACCGCCCCGACGGACGCCGCGACGGCGACATGCGGCCCCTTGAACAAGGCTGGCAGCCTGCCGTCGGCCTTGAGCAGGCATATCACCGCCGACAGCAGGATCGAGGCGATGTGCACGTCGGTCCGCCAATAGGTGGTCTCGTAGTCAATTGCGAAGACCCAGTATGAAATCGCACCGTTCGCCATGGCGAGCCCCGACAGCGCGCTGAGCAACATGACGACGCGGGCACGCCCTGAAACGAAAAAACTGATCAGCGCCAGGATGACATAGGCATGTTCTTCGACGCACAGCGACCAGATATGGTCGAGCGTGCCGGCGCGGCTGATGAGAATCCCGGCATAATTGTAGGTGAATGTCAGCGCCGTCAGCGCCGCCTTCCATTTGAAGGCGATAAACGTGCCGGACAAGGCAACCATCGAAGCGACGACGAAAACCAGCAGCGCCGGATAGATGCGGGAGAACCGGCGCTTGAAGAACGCCTTGAGCGGATAACGTTCGACAAAGAGAATCTCGGCCATGAGCCGGCCGCTGAGCACGAAGAAGAACTCGACGCCCAGGACACCGAGGTTGATTCCGGGAACGGGAAAGAAGTGGCCGATCAGCACCAGGGCGATCGACAGGCCGCGCCATCCGTCGAGATAGGCCAGCCTTGTTCTCGACGATGTGTCGGCGGCGGACCGGGACACGACAAGCTGCGCCGCGGAGATATCCGTCATGCCGGTCCTTTCGCATTTGAATGATGCGAAAGGGCTGCAGGCTGTGACCGTGCGCTCCGAGCCCCGGCTCGCATTCCGTCATGCATATTGCAGTGCAATAGAGCGCTGTGCAAGTGCGAGATAGCCACACTCTGGCCTGTACGGCCGTAATCCCCGAGAGCGATAAAAAAGGGACCGCGAAGGCCCCTTCCCCAAAACTCGCAATCCCGATCCGGCAGCCGGCAGATTCAGGCGTTGGCGGCAGCCACTGCGCGCTTGGCCATCACCGCGATCAGATTGGCACGGTAGTCGGCCGAGGCGTGGATGTCGCTCATCAAATCATTCGCCGGAACTTTCATTCCGTCGAGGGCAGCGGCGTCGAAATTCGTGGCAAGTGCCGCCTCGATTTCCTTCGAACGAAAGACGCCGTTGTCGCCGGCCCCGGTGACGGCGACGCGGACCCCGTCCGGGGCCTTGGCCACGAACACACCGACGATCGCATAGCGCGATGCCGGATTGCGGAATTTTTCATAAGACGCCTTGGCCGGCGCCGTGAAGGTCACCGCGGTGACGATCTCGCCGTCCTCCAGCGCCGTCTCGAACAGGCCGGTGAAGAATGCGTCGGCGGCAATCTCGCGCCTGTTGGTCACGATAGTGGCGTCAAGCGCGAGAAGTGCTGCCGGATAATCGGCCGCCGGGTCATTATTGGCGATCGAGCCGCCGATCGTGCCCTTGTAGCGTACGGCCGGATCGCCGATCAGAGAAGCCATGTGGGCCAAAGCCGGACAGGCCGTCTTCAGCCTCTCGTCGCGGGCGACGTCGTAATGCGTGGTGCCGGCGCGGATGGTGATGGTGCTGCCCGACACCTCGATGCCTTTCAGTTCCTCGATATGCGAAAGGTCGACGAGATCGGACGGTGCGGCAAGCCGCGTCTTCATCGCCGGGATCAGCGTCATGCCGCCCGACAGCAGCTTCGCATCGCCGCTCTCGAGCAGCTTGACGGCATCGGCGACCGAGGCGGCGCGGTGATAATTGACTGAGTACATGGGATGCTCCCGTGAAGTGAATTGGTGAGTAGTCAGTAGTGAGTAGTTTCAGTGTTTCTCTACTGACTACTCACTGCTGACCATTCACTCCTGTTTCAGTGTTTCGTCGTCGCCCGGATCGCTGCCCAGACCGCGGACGGCGATGCCGGCATGGCGATATCGGTGATGCCGATGGCGTCGGTGATGGCGTTGATGACTGCCGGCGGTGAGCCGATGGCGCCGGCCTCGCCGCAGCCCTTGATGCCGAGCGGATTGCCCGGGCACGGCGTGTTCGAGGTCGAGACCTTGAACGACGGCAGGTCGTCGGCGCGCGGCATGGTGTAGTCCATATAGCTCGCAGTCAAAAGCTGCCCGCTGGCGTCGTAGCGAGTGCCCTCCAGCAAGGCCTGGCCGATGCCTTGGGCGACGCCGCCATGCACCTGGCCTTCGACGATCATCGGATTGATGATGTTGCCGAAATCGTCGGCGGCGACGAACTGGACGATCTCGGTGACGGCGGTTTCCGGATCGATCTCGACCTCGCAGACATAGCAGCCGGCGGGGAAAGTGAAGTTCGACGGATCGTAGAATGAAGTCTCCTTCAGCCCCGGCTCCATGCCGCCCGGCAGGTTGTGTGCGGTGTAGGCGGCAAGCGCCATCTGAAACCACGGCACTTGTCTGTCGGTGCCGGTGACCTTCAATGCACCGTTTTCGATGACGATGTCGCCCTCGTCGGCCTCGAGCAGATGGGCGGCGATCTTCTTGGCCTTGGCCTCGACCTTGTCGAGCGCCTTGGCAACGGCCGACATGCCGACGGCGCCCGAGCGCGAGCCATAGGTGCCCATGCCCATCTGCACCTTGTCGGTATCACCATGGACGATCGAGACGCTGTCGATCGGCACGCCGAAGCGCTGGTTGACCAGTTGCGCGAAAGTCGTCTCATGGCCCTGGCCATGGCTGTGCGAGCCGGTCAATACTTCGATCGTTCCGGCGGCGTTGACGCGTACCTCGGCTGATTCCCACAGACCGACGCCGGCACCGAGCGAGCCGACCGCCGCCGACGGCGCCAGCCCGCAGGCCTCGATATAGCAGCTCAAGCCGATGCCGCGCAGCTTGCCATTCGCCCTGGCGGCCGCCTTGCGCTGGGCAAAACCCGCATAATCGGCAGCCTCCATCGCCGCGTCCAGCGAAGCGGCATAATGGCCGGCGTCGTAGTTCATGATGACCGGTGTCTGGTGCGGGAACGACGTGATGAAGTTCGTCCGACGCAGCTCCGCAGGCGACACGCCCAACTCGCGTGCGGCGGTTTCGATCGTGCGTTCGAGCAGATAGGTGGCCTCCGGCCGCCCCGCCCCGCGATAGGCATCGACCGGCGCGGTGTTGGTGTAGACGGCGCGCACATTGGCGTGAATCGCCGGAATATCATACTGGCCCGACAACAGCGTCGCGTACAGATAGGTCGGCACACAGGACGAGAACAGCGACATATAGGCGCCGAGATTGGCGATGGTGTCGACCTTCAGCCCGGTGATCCTGTTGTCCTTGTCGAAGGCCATTTCGACCGTCGAGACATGGTCGCGGCCATGGGCGTCGGTGAGGAAGCTTTCGGTGCGGTCGGCGACCCATTTGACCGGCACGCCGGTCTTCTTCGAGGCCCACAGGCAGATGATTTCTTCCGGATAGATATAGATCTTCGAGCCGAAGCCGCCGCCGACATCCGGCGCGATGACGCGCAGCTTGTTTTCGGGCGCGACATTGTAGAAGGCGCTCATCACCAGACGCGCAAGATGCGGGTTCTGCGAGGTTGTCCAGCACGTGTAGTGGTCCTCGGCCTTGTCGTAATAGCCTAGTGCCGCACGCGGCTCCATGGCGTTGGGCACCAGCCGGTTGTTGACGATCGTCATACGAGTGACGTGGGCTGCGGCCTTGATTGCCGCGTTGGTCGCCGTGCTGTCGCCGAGCTCCCAGTCGAAAATCAGATTGCCGTCGGCTTCCGGGTGGATCTGTGGTGCGCTCCGTGCGAGCGCCTTCGGAGCATCGACGACCGCCTTCAGTTCTTCGTAGGTGATGTCGACCGCTTCGGCCGCGTCGCGCGCCTGCCCCTTGGTTTCGGCAACCACGACGACCACGGCGTCGCCGACATAGCGGACCCTGTCGAAGGCCAGCGGCGACCACGCCCCCATCTTCATCGGCGAGCCGTCCTTGGAATGGATCATCCACCCGCAGATGAGATTGCCGATGCCGTCGGCCTTGAGCTCCTTGCCGGTCAGCACGCCGATAACGCCCGGCATGGCCTGGGCCTTTTTGACATCGATCTTCTTGATCTCAGCATGCGCGTGCGGGCTGCGCACGAAGGCCGCATGCTTCATGCCGGGAACCACCATGTCGTCGACATAGCGCCCCGCGCCGGTGATGAACCGCTTGTCTTCCTTGCGCGCTACACGAGCGCCAACACCTTCAATGCCCATAAGAATTCCTCCGGAATTTAGGGGAGTAGGTGAATAGGCAGTAGGCAGTAGGGAAATTTTTGCTCCTGGTTCCCTACTGCCTACTGCCTACTGTCTATTGCCCTGTTCATGCCGCCTGCTTGGCACTGCCCTTCGCCCCCTTCGACATCGTCTCCGATGCGGCGAGGATCGCCTTCACGATGTTGTGGTAGCCGGTGCAGCGGCAGATATTGCCTTCGAGCTCGGCCCGCACCGTGGCCTCGTCGAGGCCTTCGGGGTGACGGTTGATCATGTCGGTCGCCGCCATGATCATGCCCGGCGTGCAAAAACCGCACTGCAGCCCGTGATGCTCCTTGAACGCCGCCTGCACCGGATGCAGGTCAACTCCATCCGCCAGCCCTTCGATCGTCGCGATGGTCGACCCTGAGGCTTGCACCGCAAGCATCGTGCAGGATTTTACCGCCTTGCCGTCGACATGGATCACACAGGCGCCGCATTGCGAGGTGTCGCAGCCGACATGCGTCCCGGTCAGGCCGAGATTTTCCCTCAAGAAATGAACCAGAAGCGTACGGTCTTCGGCAGTGCCGCTGACCCGCTTTCCGTTCACCGTCAACGATATGTCCGACATGAAACCTCCCTGGGTGCTACCTTGGTCGTTCTGGCGTCGGTGGCGCCGAGCCCTCCATCTGTCCGCTATTTTCTTAATACCGCATGAAGCACCGGGAAAAAGTGCCGCGGGATGCCGAGATTGCGAGAATGCAGTTCGTCCCAGAAACCGCATATTGTACTTTCGGTCACGCAAAGACAGGGACACGGTGGAGCGAAGCGAAACCATGATCGCCGTGCGATGCTGCCTTCCGCCCATGAGCGGCTGGGGCTGGCCAAGCCGATTTCAGCCGATGCCGTGTTTTCTGAGAACCTCCTGCTCGTTGCCTGACACCCACCCAAATATTTTCGGCTCTCCGTCCAGCTTCTGCACGAGGTAGTGGACGTCGAAATCGATCGTGACGTCCGCTTGGCCTTTGCGAGCGTAGGACGACGTCCAGGCGACGTGGGCAACGCAATGATGCTCGTCTATCGGCGAGACGCGAACAGCCCGTATTCGCATTTCCTTCGTGCCGATCGCTCGATAATGAGCATAACCTTGCTCCATAACCTGCCTGAGTTGGTCGTCGTTCTTCCCGACCATGACGCCGGCAGGCGACGCCGCAATGAAGGCGAGGCATAGACCGATGTGACTTCGTCCATGTCGGCATCGCCTGCGAGGGATTTCCGGAAAAGCTGCTCGTACCTTTCGAACAGCTTCCTGACCTGCGCTTCCATGGATCACGCTCCCTCCAGTGTGGTTTTGGATTTGAAGTTTGAACCTGATGCCGTCAAAGATACAGAAACTTCAAATCCATCGTGTTGGCTCATTGCCAAAGCAGCACTTGAAGACAACAATGACTTCGACGCCGGCGCGCCAAACGCACAAAAAAGAGCCGCGCACAAAAAGAGCGTCGGAGGAATCGAGGAGGAAGCCGCTGGCCAGTTCACGGACGCGCTATGCATGCGGCCTATCGGTGCTCACCACGGATGAGCCCGACGCCAATGTGTTCACCCAGGCGGTCGCGGCCGAAGCCGCAGCCATCGATGCCGGCTTCGCCCTGCTGTTTTTCTCCCAGAGCCTTGTCGATGCGGCGGCCCTGTCGGACGCGCTGAAGATCAACGCGCCGGGACTTGCCTATGCCGGCTGCTCCACCGCCGGCGAAATCACGCCGCGCGGTCTGGAGGAAGGCCAGATCCTCGCCTTGCTGCTTCCGTCAGCATCGTTTTCGGTCGCAAGCACTATGGTCGACAGTCTCTCTTCGTCGGGCATGGACAGGATCACCGGTGAAGTCGGGGCGCTGCGGCGCTCGCTGCAGGGTCGCGTCGGGTACGAACGGACCAACACCACCTTCGCGCTTTGCTTCATCGACGGGCTGTCCTATGCCGAAGAAGCGGTGACCTCGGCCATCCACTGGGGGCTCGATGACATTCCACTGATCGGCGGTTCGGCGGGCGACGATCTGAAATTCGAGACGACGCGGCTGATCTCGAACGGCAAGGTTGCCTCCGACTGTGCCATCATCGTGCTGATCACCACCGAAATTCCTTTCCGCGTGTTCAAGACCGACAATTTCGTTCCCACCGACGAGAAGCTGGTGGTGACCGCATCCGATCCCGATCACCGCACCGTGCGCGAATTCAACGCCACCAATGCCGCGGAGGAATACGCCGCCTCGGTCGGCGTCATCCCGCAGATGCTGACGCCGCTGAGTTTTGCCTCGCACCCGGTGGTGGTGAAAGTGGGCGGCGAATTTTACTGCCGCTCGATCCAGAAGATGCACGCGGACGGCTCGCTGTCGTTCTTCTGCGCCATCGACGATGGCGTCGTCCTTTCGATCGCCCAGCCCAAGAACATGGTTGAATCGACACGTGCCGCCTTTAGGGATGTCGAGGAAAGGCTTGGCGGCATCGACATGATCCTCGGTTTCGACTGCGTGCTGCGCAGGCTCGACGCGCTCAACCGCCAGGTCTTTCGGGAGATTTCGGAACTCTACAAGGTCAACAACGTCATCGGCTTCGGCACCTATGGCGAACAGTACCGGTCGATGCATCTGAACCAGACTTTCACCGGCATCGCCTTCGGAGAGCGGCAGGCGGCGGAGTAGGAGGTTCTCATGCCGCTCAGGAACATCAACGACCTGGAGAAGCTGAAGAAGATCAACGCAGCCCTTGTCAGCCGCGTCGAGCGCTCGATGGACCAGCAGGCCAACGCGTTCTCGCTGTTCCAGACCGCGATTTCGCTCGAGAATCGAGTACGCACGCGCACCGAGGAACTGCATTCGACCTTGCGCCGGCTCGAGCAGTCGAACATCGATCTGAGCGCCGCCAAGGAAAACGCCGAACTGGCCAACCTATCCAAGACCAGGTTCCTGGCAGCCGCCAGCCACGACGTGCTGCAACCGTTGAACGCCGCGCATCTCTCCGTCTCGGCGCTGGCCGAAGTGCAGACCAGCGACGAAGGCAAAAAACTGGTCCGGCAAGTCGAGCGGTCGCTGGAGACGATGGAGGATCTGCTCCGCACCCTGCTCGACATTTCCAAGCTCGACGCCGGCGTCGTGCAGCCCGATGTCGGCGACGTCAGCCTGGAGATGCTGTTTTCGTCGCTGCGCTCGGATTTCCTGCCGGTCGCCGAAATGAAGGGCCTGACGCTAAAATTCCGGCCGGTCAACGCCGTCGTGCGTTCGGACCGCACGTTGCTGCGCCGCATCCTGCAGAACATTCTTTCCAACGCGCTGCGCTACACCCGCTCCGGCGGGGTGCTGGTCGGCACCAGGCATCGCGGCGACACGATCCGTATCGATGTCGCCGATACCGGCTGCGGCATCCCCGACGACCAGCGCGAGGCGGTGTTCGAGGAATTCCACCGCGGCACGATCCCGACCGATGCCGGGCTCGCCGGCGGCGGGCTGGGATTGGGCCTGGCCATCGTGCGCCGCATTGCTGCCGCACTCGGCCATCCCGTGACGTTTTCGTCGAAGGTCGGACACGGCACGATCTTCCATATCGACGTTCCGGTCGGGATCGGCGCCACCGCCGACGCCATCGCCAACACCGCCGACATGGAGCGGCCGCGCGGCTACGGGCTGTTCGGCACAAAGGTGCTGCTGGTCGAGAACGACATCGAGGTGCTGCAGGCGATGACGTCCCTGCTCGAGCGCTGGCAATGCCTGGTGCGCCCCGCCACCTCGACCGGTGATGCGCTCGACATGCTTGGCGATACCGACTGGGTGCCGGACATCGTCATAGCCGACCAGCACCTCGACGGCGGCGACCTCGGCACCACGACCATCGCCGAGGTCCGCGATTATCTCGGCCGCGCCGTGCCGGCGCTGATCGTCACCGCAGACGGTTCGGAGACCGTTGCCATAGCTGCCCGCGCGGCCGGCATCGAGTTGATGCGCAAGCCGCTGAAACCGGCGCAGCTGCGCGCGCTGCTGGCGCATCTCTTGGCTTGATCCCTTCTCCCTCAAAAGACGCTCGCACGACACCGCGAGCGACAAAAAATCGTGCACTGTCACTGTAATGCGCGGTGCCGCAATCGACTCTCTCGGTATTAAATACTAGGCCGGTGAACGCAACGGCGAATCCGAATACAAATGGACATTGTAGACATAACTGATCGGTTCGAAATTGACCGCGTCGCAAGAGAGCTTGCCGCAGAAATTATCAAGGCAATAGACAAGAATATTTCGGATTCGGATCGATCTAGGTATTCTGTATTCTTAGATATAGCGCGATCAAACTTGAAATATGAACTGAATGAGACATCAAAGGATGAATACGGTGCGTTCGTGACCTTGGTGTCAGAAACCATAGGCGAGGAATATTGTTATGATCGTGATTTACTTTTTCTGCTTTGGGGCCTTGTAGCTAGAAGAAGGTGGATTAATACGGAATCCATCGTTGATTGGATGTTCGAGGTCGTTGAAATCTATTTTCAACGAAAAGGTTGGGAAGTCAATGATGTCTATAGGAATGTCTTTAATACGCTTTCAAGCCAAAACATAGGCTAGGAATTTGAAAGAAGAGACACTGGAGAGCATACCCTGAGGCAAGGCGATTCAGGGCGCAGGGGTTCGTAATCCTTAGAGAGACTTCATTGAGCCCTTTTTGATGCGTCAGAGGCCCAATAGAGATGAGAATCAGAAATAGCGGCCTGAAAAAAGTTTACGATGTCTATGCAATAGCGGTTCACACGCGGGAAGATTGGGTCTTCAAAGATCGTGTTATCTTCTACATTGCAGAGGAAGGACAAGTCGGTCTCAGTGTTGAGAAACTGAGCGAGGTTGAAATAATAGATAATGAGATTGGACAAGATTTTAGGTTTCAATTTATGAGAGATGGTAGCGGGTTTATGATCCTATCGGGTCATTTTACCGATACTGATCACTTAGCTCGACTTATGGATTTAGACCACCAAACGCTAATTGCATTTGAGGCTGCACGCGCCATGCACGCCTCACGAAAGAAGCGGTAGTTCTTTGTCGCGGCTTTCGACACGCTGCGTAAGGCCGAGAGCATCCGTCGACCGTTGGGCAACGATGCGTTTCTGGACCGGATTGCCAAGCAACTCGGCAAAGCCGTGAAACCAGGGAAACGAGGCAGGCGACGAAAGAAAAATGGTGTACTGTCACCGTAATTGAAAATGGTGCACTGTCACGCAATTGCTTTTTCGGTACAGGGTATGAAATTCAGAAATCAGACAGATGAAAATTTCGTCGATTGCCTCCACAGATTTAGTTTGCCATTTGAAGTAATAAATGGAGATCGGTTTAGCGCCATTTATGGTGAGCTTATAGCCAATTATGGAAAAGTCTTTGATCTAAGGCCGGTCGTTGCGCGAAAGATCGATGGGTTTCAATCGGTGGCATATAGAACTCGAGGATTTTCTTATTTCATCGCATTCTACACTGTGTATAGAGAAGTAATTGGGAACTCGGTTTATGTGTTAACCGAATTGCACGGACAAATATCCAAGCCGGACACTTTATTTAAACTCCCCAGCTCCATCGGATTGGCGATGTCTCATGCGCACTACGGTGGGGTAGATCACGTATGCTTTACGCCGAATCTCAGATTCCTGACAATTCGCGACCAGAATGACATAATTGGCGGCTTTGGCGATGCAATTTCCTGTCTGAAGAAGTTTCGAGAATCCTATCCGGAGTTTGTCGCAGCCTAAGTGCTATAAGACGACGGAGCGAGGCCCGTTCAAAACCCCGCCTGCCCCCGGAACAGATCGGCACTGTCGAGCTTAGAAACCTCGATGACGGCTTGCGTGCGGCTGTAGACGTTGAGCTTGCGCAGGATCTCGGAAACATGCGCCTTGACAGTGGTTTCGCCGACCTGCAGCTCGTAGGCGATCTGCTTGTTGAGCAAGCCCTGGCGCAGCATCTGCAGCACCCGCAATTGCTGCGGCGTCAGTTTGGCAAGGCGCTGCACCATCTCGGCGCGGTCGGTGCTGTCGGCGTCCGGCGGCTGGCCCTCATAGGTTTCGGGCACGTAGATCGCACCTTCCATCACCGAGCGGATGGCGGCGGCCAGATCGCTCTTGCGCGCCGATTTCGGGATGAAGCCGGCCGCGCCATAGGACAGCGCCTCGGAAATGATCTTGGGCTCCTCATGCCCCGAAACGATGACCACCGGCAGGCGCGGATAGCGCGTCCGAAGCTGCAGCAGCCCGTCGAAGCCATGCACGTCAGGCATGCTGAGGTCGAGCAGCGCGAGATCGAATGGCTTCGCGTCCGCCAGAAGCTCAAATGCCTCGGTGATCGAACGCGCCTCGACAGTGTCGACGTCCGGATAGGCCATTTGCACAGCGCTGTGCAGCGCCTCGCGAAACAGCGGATGGTCGTCGATGATCAGAAACCTAGCGCTATCGTTGACTGCGGTCATTGGCGTTCGTTTCACTTCAAGGCAGGATAGAATAGCCCAGCGACCATGGCCAGATTATTGGCAAATAGTACATCGCCATCCCTGGCCGAAGGCGGAGATGGCAATTTCCGGACCACCATGCCTTGCCCGGTCGGCCAAATCGGCCGAATGTGCAGAAATGAGCGACCTCGTCCTTCACAACTACTACCGCTCCTCCACCTCCTACCGGGTGCGGATTGCGCTGGAGATGAAGGGACTGACCTACCAATACGTGCCGCAT
>NZ_RZSU01000067.1:0-34457 GCF_003997585.1 Mesorhizobium sp. M5C.F.Cr.IN.023.01.1.1
GGAAATGAAATTGCTTCGGATTGCGCTCTTGTGCACGGGCACGATCAGCGTAGCAATGCCGGCCGTTCGCGCTGAGGATCAGCTTGTCCGCCTAACCACGTAGAAGCGCCACAGCCGGCAGTTCATTGCGGGGGCCAAAACTGCCTGCCACCAGCCGATCACCCCGTCGAGGAATGCAAGGGGCAAAATTGCTCGCCGGCTCCGCCGGTTGACCCAGGCCCGCAGATTGAACAGGTCGACTGAACAGCATCAGCCGAACACCCGACTACGAAGGTAATCGCGGATCCGTGGAGAAGGTTGGATTCCGGTTCCACTCCCTCTACCATAACTCTCTGAAATATTTTAATAATTTTGATCCGCTTAGCGACGGGAAGCAGCATTCGTCTGCTTGCGCTTTCGCGCGATCTGCCGGCGAGGCGGACGCGATTGAAAAGCCTGCGCCTCCGGCAGAGGACGCGGGCTGTGATCGGCGGGAGGATCCGATCTGGCAGCATTTGTCTGCGGCTGCAGAAGCCGAACTTTCGTCGCTGGCCTGTGTTCCACGCGGAAAACAAAAAACCGCCGCGCAAGGATCGGTGAAATAGGTGGCGTTGCTGCTCGGCAAGACGCAGCAATCTTGCTAAGATCGGCAGTGGGAGGAGACGGGCATGCAATCGCTGCCGATAGCCCATCCAGGCGTAGCCAAGGCGACTGCCGGCGTATCGCTTCCTCTCGCCTATTCCACCGCGACGCTCTGCTGGCTCCTGTCCGCCGGCGTCTACATCGCAGCCAAGTGGGTTGCCCCCGAAATGCCGCCTTGGGCGCTCTGCTTCTGGCGGCTGGCGCTCGCCTGCGCGATCCTGCTGCCTATCGTCCATCGTCATCACGGGGCGATGCGCGTGCTGATCCAGTCCCGGACGATCGAGGTGCTGGCCATCGGCGCGATCGGGCTGACCCTCTGTCAGGGCATGATCTACACGGGCCTCAGTTACACCGACGCGACGACCGCCGGCATCATCATGGCGCTGTCGCCGATCATGACAATGGTGCTTGCCCGCTACGTGCTCGGCGAGCCCCTCGGCGTCTGGAAGGCTCTTGGCGCGCTGCTCGCTCTGGTCGGGATGGTGGTGATCGTAGCGCGCGGCGACCTTACCGCGCTGATGCGGCTCCAGTTCAATCCCGGCGAGTTGTGGATCGTCGGCAGCGCGTTTTGCTGGGGCCTCTACACCGTGCTGCTGCGTCGCTCCAAATTCGCTATCGAGCTTCTGCCGATGGTGGTCCTGCTGCTAGGAGCCGGCGCGCTGGCCGCACTGCCCCTTTATCTCTGGGAGCTGTTTTCCGGCGAACGTTCGGCGCTGCATGTGAACGGCCTTCTGGCACTCGCCTATGTCGCTGGTCCGGGCGGCGCTCTGATGTATTACCTCTACAACCGCAGCGTCGAGACGCTTGGTGCCGGGCGCGCCAGCATGCTGCTCTATCTGCAGACTGTCTTCGTCGCCGTGCTCGCTTATGTTTTCCTTGGGGAAAGCTTGCACGACTACGACCTCGCCGGCGCTGCCTTTATCGTCGCCGGCCTGCTGCTCGCCACCGCGATCAAGCCGAGGCAGCGCACGGTGCATGTCGCGTAAGGAACATCCGCACAGCCGAAGACGGCGCTTAGCGATCAAGAGCTGAGGCGCACATCACGCCAGATAACGTTCGACGGTTTCGCTTGGATCGGCGGTCCGTCTGCGGCATGCATCCGGGCTGGCGGGCAGCTCTCGTCGCTTCGCTCGTGCTGGCAGGGCTTTCCGCCGCGCTCGCCGTGCTGGTTGCCCTGCCGCTCGCCTGGTTTCGCTGGCGGCACGTGGCGCCGTGGGCGAATATCTTCCGCCTGCTCGGCGTGGCGCCTTTCATCCTGCTGCCTGTTATCACCGCGCTCGGCCTGTTGACCTTCTGGGCGATGGCCGGCTCCTACGGCGCGCCATGGACGGCAGTCATCAGCCACGCGATCTTCTTTGTGACGCTGCCCCTGGTCACGCTGTCGCTCGGCTTCTCCACTATCGACCGATCTCTGGTGGAAGCGGCCTCGATCATGGGCGCCGACAGCCGGACAGTGCTTTGAACGGTCGTGCTGCCGCTGATCTTGGAGCGCCGTTCTGGCTTCTGTTCGAGCGTCAGATGCAGCCGCGTCGGCTTTTTAAGATGCGCAGGTCCATCCGGGGCGCATTTTCGCTCAGGCAATCAGGATCGCGACCGTTTAGGTCCTCACCTTCTGAGATACAGCCATAGGGTCGTCGGCGCCAGGACCGCGGTCAGCGCCACCGGCGTGATCAGGGCGAGGACGACCTGACTGAGTGTCGCCCCGCCACCCATCAGCCCGCGCAGCGCCGTCGTCATCAGCGACACTGGGTTGACTTCGACGAAGGCCCGCAGCCAGTCCGGCATGGTGCCGGGGTCAACCATGATGTTGGAGGCGAAGACGAGAGGGAACAGGAAAGTAAAGCCGAGCGTCATCACCGTGGTTGGCGTGCGGATCAGCAGGCCGAGCACGATGAATACCCAGCCCATGCCGAACCCGATGGCGATCAGCATGGCGAAGGCGGCAAGCACGCCGGGCATGCCTGCCTCAGGCCGGTAGCCTAGGATCAGCCCGATGGTGAGAATGATCGAGGCGGCAATCAAATGGCGCAGGATGTCGCCCACCATCAGGCCGGCGAACGGAGACAGCGACCAGATCGGCAGCGATCGGAAGCGGTCAAATAAGCCCTTGCCGAGATCGGTCGACAATCCCATGCCCGAATAGACTGCGTTGAACACCACGGTCTGAACCAGGATGCCGGGTAGGAAGAACTGCAGGTATTCCCCAGGCGAACCGGCAAGCGCACCGCCGAAGACGAAGGTGAAGAGCAGCGTGAACATGATCGGAGTCATCACCAGATCGAAGAGCTGCTCCGGCACATGCTTGAATTTCAGCACAGCGCGCCATCCGAAGACGAGCGCGTTGGAAACGGCTGATGGGGTTCCAGGTCGGGCGACGCTTTGCAGCCGCTGCAGGGATGTCGTGTCGATCATGGCTTGTCGCCTTCCTTGCGGCTTTCACCCAGGCCCGGCTGGCCCGTCAGCGCGAAGAAGACCTCCTCGAGGCTGGGTTGGCCCATGGAGAAATCCGACAGCTCGATGCCGGCGGCGACCAGATCGGCCAGCGCCTCGTTGGCGGTCTTCGCTGTGCCGGCAAGGACGGAGAGCTCCGCGCCTTCGGCACTGCGTTGGACAGGATGTTCCAGCCGGCGTTCGAGAATGGTCGCCGCTTCGTCCAGCCGTGCCACATCGGCGAGCGCGACACGGAGAAAGCCGGAGCCGGTGGCCGCCTTCAGTTCGCGGCTGGTACCTTCGGCGATCTTCCTGCCGTGGTCGATGACGGCGATGCGCGCTGCAAGTTGATCGGCCTCTTCGAGATATTGGGTGGTGAGCAGGATGGTGACGCCGGCCTCGGCGAGGCCGCGGATCATGCCCCAGACATCCTTGCGGGCGTTCGGGTCGAGGCCTGTAGTCGGCTCGTCGAGGAACAGCACGCCCGGCGTGACGACCAGCGAGGCGGCTATGTCGAGCCGCCTTCGCATGCCACCTGAATAGTCCCTCACCTGTTTCGTCGCCGCTTCGGACAAGCCGAAAGCCGCGAGCAAATCGTCCGCACGGGCTTTCGCGGCGCGACCGCGAAAACCCCAGAGTCGGGCGAGCAGGACGAGGTTCTCCCGGCCCGTCAAGTCCTCGTCGAGCGAAGCGAACTGCCCGGTCATCGCGATTGCCGCACGGACCTCATGCGGGGCCTGCACGAGATCGTGCCCCATCACGGTCGCGGAGCCGGCGTCGGGGCGCGACAGCGTCGCCAGCATCCGCATCAGCGTTGTCTTGCCGGCGCCGTTCGGGCCCAGGATGGCGAAAATCATGCCGCGCGGCACATCGAGATTGATACCATCGACCGCGCGTAGCTTGCCGAATGTCTTGACCAGGCCGCGGGCGGAAATGGCTGACTGGGCAAGGCCCATAGAAGGCACACCCATAGGAGAAGTATCGTTCATGCAATCATCACGCTAGAGGTTCCGACCATCCGCCTGGCCGCCGAGGCTGAAGAGCCGGTCAGACCATATGTCGGACAGGTCTGAACTCATTTCGGGGCTTTCACTCGATCACGGCGCAGGCCTGACGATTTCCGGCATCACCTGCAGGCTGGCTTTTGTAGTCGTCCTGTCCGCCGTGGATCATCAATGCCTTGCCTCGTATGGCCGTATCTCCGCCATCCAGCTTGACCACGCTGTTAAAAGCCTGGGCACGCAAAACGCCATCGGGGCCGACCCGCTGATTGGGCATATCGCCCGCGTGCGGGCCTTTCCCGGTGAGGTATCCATGTTCGGCATTCGTCGGATTGAAGTGCCCACCGGCCGAGGCATGGCCGGTCTGATGGTCGCACTTTCCGGTTTCGTGGACATGGAATGCGACCCATTCACCCGGCGGCAGTCCTGTTACCTCCAACGCTATCAGCACGCCGTGCGCCGTCTCGGTCAGCGTGGCCGTTCCGTTCTTCTCGCCAGCCATGTTGACGAATTCGGCTTTTGCGGTCGCGGTGTCCTGAGCCGCTGCAGGCATCGCGACCGCCAGCGCCAACCCTGCTGTTGCAACCAATTTTTTCATTACTCGTCCTCCGGTTGTCCAAGGAAGCCAAACATCAAGGGGGTTCTCTTCGTTCCATTTGGGAATTGAGTTTTTGTCTCCGGCATAGCCGCCAGGGAAGCGACGCCGACAACTTTTCGATGTGCCTCAGTTTACACCCATTCGAAGAGTTGCGCGGTTTGCCAGCCAGCCAACAGTATGATGAGGATACCAACGAGCCTGAGAAGCGTCTTTTCTGCGATTGACTTCACTACCCATCCCGCAATCGGCGCTGCGACTACGCCGCCAAGGATCAAGCCGGCAACGGCAATTAGATTTTCTGTCAGCTCTCCTGCCTCCTGCCAATGGCCCGTTAGCAACGCAAACAAGAAGGTCAGAGACACCGAGAACGTGATGAGGAACTCGCTGGCATTTACCGTACCAATAACGTAGCGGGGCGTCCCGCCAAAACCGAGAAGGCCCGTTGTTACGATGGGTCCCCATCCGCCACCCCCTGCCGCATCGAGAAATCCACCACCAAGTCCAAGGGGAGGTACCGCGCTTGCAGGGACCGGATTGCTTGGGATACGCCGGAAGGAACGGAACAGGAGCCAAGCTCCTACGAGCGCAAGGTATGTGGTCACATATGGCTTCATGATCGCTCCCTCAAACGAGGTGAGCACAAAAGCGCCGAGAACGCCGCCGAGAACGCCAAACGGCATCAGCCGCCAGAAAAGCTTCCAGTCGATGTTGCGGTGATAGAGGTGAGCCGAACCCGAGGCCGCTGTGGTAAACAGCTCAGCCGCGTGAACTGAAGCCGAAGCGTGTGCAGGAGACACGCCAAACCCCAGCAGTGTTGTCGAGCAAACCACGCCGTAGGCCATGCCGAGAGCCCCGTCCACGGCTTGAGCTACAAACCCTACGAGCGCAAAAAGAATGAACTCTTGCATTTGGCTCTCCAACAAAGCGCGGGTCGCAATTGCCGAAAAGACAATTCACCAAACGCCTGGCATCGACAATGGAGACGACGAACGGGAAATTGTCCACTCGATCGACGCCTTTCCTGTACCTTCAGTCATTCAGCCTCTCAGGATATCGAGAGCGACCTCTCGAGTTGGATGTTCGGGTAGCCGCACCTCCTCTGACCTGAGGTTTCACGGGTCGGGCGCGGACTTGCAGCTCCGCCCCATATCTGTTTAATTGCCGCCATCCACAGGGGTGCTCCGTATCGTCGGGGCTGAGAGATGGGCTGCAAGCCCGTAAACCCTAGAGCTGATCTGGATAATACCAGCGGAGCGAGGCGGGCGATGTTTTCTGACGTACAGATTTCTCTTTATCCGACGACCGGCGATTTCGGCGGTGTCGTCATCTCCGCGACGCTCGATGCGCTCGACCTTTGTCGCAATCGGTTGCGCATAGGCACAGGCGATATTTCGACGCTGCCGGTCGGCCGACTCCAGGGCCATGTCACGATCGAGCTTACGGTTTCGGCCAACAGCCCGGCCCCGCGCTGATCTTTTCGCGCCAGGCAGGTCTCGCATGTCCCAATCTTTCTCCGCCGCGCCGCGAATCGCAGCCTTGTTCGCCAAGATCGGACCGGCCCTGCTATCGGTCGGCACGCTGGTTTTGGCTTGGGAGCTCTATGCGCGCATCTCGGGCATCTCACCCACGACGCTGCCCGCTCCGTCACGAGTCCTCGCCCAGGCCATCCACCAGCGTCAGGCGCTGTTCGAGAACACCGTGCCGACGATCAGCGCCACATTGGTGGGCTTCGCCTGCTCGCTGGCCGTTGCCTTCCTTCTTTCGGTGCTGATCGATTTCTTCAAGCCGCTGCGCCGCGCCCTATTCCCGGTCTTCATCATCAGCCAGACCCTGCCGCTGGTGGCGATCGCCCCGCTGATCGTTCTCTGGTTCGGCTTCGGGCTGACGCCGAAGATCATGCTGGTCGCCCTCGTGACTTTCTTTCCCATGCTGGTCGCGCTGGTGCAGGGTTATGAATCGACGGATCGGGACATCTCGGCGCTTCTGAGTTCGATGGGCGCTTCCCGCATGCGCATTTTCCTGCTGGCCCGCCTGCCCTCCTCGCTGCCATATTTCTTCGCCGGGCTGCGCATCTCGATCACCTATGCCGTGGTGGGCGCCATCTTCGCGGAATATGCCGGCGCGGCCAAAGGGCTCGGCATCTACATGCTCAACGCCAAGAACAATTTCCGGCCCGATCTCGTGCTCGCAGCCGTGCTGATCAGCGCCTTGCTCACGCTGGCCCTGTTTGCCGCTACGGTGCTGATCCAGCGCGCCGCCATGCCATGGGAGCGGCTCGATGCCGCACGAAAATCATGAGCAGGCGGCTGGAGCTGCGCCAGGTCAGCAAGCGTTTTGGCGACATTGACGTGCTTGCCGGCATCACCCTGCATGTCGAGCCGGGCGAATTCGTTTCAATCCTCGGCCCCTCCGGAGCCGGCAAATCCACGATCTTCAAATTGCTGACGGGTGGTCTCGAAGGCCACGGCGGCGGCGTCGACTTCGACGGGCGGCCATTGGCCGACGCGCGCCGACCGTTTGCCTTCATGCCACAACACGATGCCCTGATGCCTTGGCGCACGGTTATCGACAACACCGCGCTGGGCTTGGAAGTGCAAGGCATGTCCCGCAAGGCGGCGGGCGACAAGGTGGCGCCGCTCTTCGGCGAATTCGGCCTTGCGGGCTTCGAGCAAAAGTATCCGGCGCAGCTCTCGGGCGGAATGCGCCAGCGCGCCGCGCTGTTGCGTACCGTCGTGCAGGACCGCGCCATGCTGTTGCTCGACGAACCGTTCGGCGCACTCGACGCCCTCACGCGCACCGGCATGCAGCGCTGGCTTCAGATGATGTGGGACCGACACCGCTGGACCGTCCTGCTGATCACCCACGACGTGCGCGAGGCAGTCTTCCTGTCCGACCGCATCTATGTGCTGAGCGGCCGCCCCGCCCACGTGCTGCGCGAAATCGCCATACCTCTTCCGCGCCCGCGCACGGATCTTGCCTCGCCGGAAGCCAGCGCCATCGAAGCCGACATCCTCGATACCCTGCTCGATCCACAGCCCGCCCAAAGGACTTGACCATGCTTTCCAGACGCCTCTTCATCGCTGCCGCATTGATCACCGGGCTCGGACCCGTCATGTCCGTCCGCGCCCAGCAGACTGTCACCGTCGCACTAGACTGGACGCCGAACACAAACCATGTCGGGCTCTATGTCGCCCAGGCGAAAGGCTTCTACGCCGAGGCCGGGCTCGACGTGCAGATCCTGCCCTACAGCGACACTGCGGCCGGTACGCTGATCGCCAACCGCGTGGCCGATTTCGGTATATTGGGATCCATAGGATTGTTCACCCAACGCACCGCCGGGGCCGACCTCGTCGCCACCTACGCAATCATGCAGACAGAAACCGGCAGGCTGGTGTTCAATGCCGACCGCGCCGATATACAGTCCCCAAGGGACCTGGAC
The DNA here is from genome assembly GCF_003997585.1 of Mesorhizobium sp. M5C.F.Cr.IN.023.01.1.1. Taxonomy (NCBI): domain Bacteria; kingdom Pseudomonadati; phylum Pseudomonadota; class Alphaproteobacteria; order Hyphomicrobiales; family Phyllobacteriaceae; genus Mesorhizobium; species Mesorhizobium sp. M5C.F.Cr.IN.023.01.1.1. The sequence continues at coordinate 8,090 of NZ_RZSU01000067.1, forward strand.
GGCCTGACCTATGGCGGTTTCGGCAGCGCCTGGGAGAATGCGCTGATCGGCACCATCATCCGCCATGATGGCGGCGAGGGCAAATTCGAAACGGTGACGCTTGGCACCTCCGCCTATGAGGCCTTGGCCAATGGCGCAGTCGATTTTACGCTCGAAGTCTACACTTGGGAGGGGATCAAAGCGGAACTTGACGGCGAGGCCCAGCGCGCCTTCCGCTACGCCGATTTCGGCGTGCCCGACCAACACACCAATTTCATTGGCTCGAGCCGGGCCTACCTCGAAAAGAACAAGGACACGGCAACCGGGTTCATCGCCGCGACCAGGCGCGGCTATGCCTTCGCCGTCGAACATCCGCAAGAAGCGGCTGATATCCTGATCGCAGCAAACAGCGACGTGCTGACCGACCGTCCGCTGATCGAAGCTTCCCTGAAGGCGCTGGTCGACGGCTACTATCTGCAAAGCCCCACCGGCGCGATCGGCATAATCGATCCAGCAAAGATGGAGGCGATCGGCGACTACCTGTTCGAGGCCGGCGCCCTGCGCGACAGCGATGGGAACCTGATCGGCGAACGCCCCGATTTCGCGGCCTATTACAGCAACGCCTATATAGCCGGCCAAAAATGAGCCCGCCGCTGTGCATATATCTCAAATGCCGTGATCTTTGGCCTCGGCAGTCACGAGGCCGGTTGGCGCATGCCCGAAAAAGCGACCCGCTTGCCTCGACTAGCCTCGACTATTGGGTCGACCAGCAAAGCTTCATCGACGACGTGATCCCTTTGCTGGAGCGTTCGGAAGTTTTCGACGCTGGGGGTGAGCGCATCCTTCGCGAGCGATACGGCCTGCCAAGTCTTTAGGTCTAGAATCGAACAGGGGCGCGTGGCGGTGCTTATTCACGACCGGGCGCGGCTCTCGACTGACGTGGTGGCTTCGTGTCTTGCTTTGGCGTCAGTTCCGCCCCGGGTTGGCCGTTCAATCGTTTCTTGAGGATGTCAATGAGGCTGATGGTGACTGCGATCACCGCAGGGCCGAGGACGAGCCCGGATGCTCCAAAGAGGAGGATGCCACCGACCGCACCGATAAAAGCCATCACTGTGTGGAGCCGCAGCCGGCTCCCGACAAGCATCGGATAGAGCAGATTGTCGATGCCGGCGACGACGCCGCCGCCCCAGATGGTCAGGATCGCTGCGCTTGCCCAAGATCCTTCCAGAGCGAGATAGATCGCTGCCGGCACCCAGATCACGAATGCGCCGAGCACTGGCACGATGGCAAGAAGTCCCATTACCAGGCCCCAGAAGACCGGCGTGGGCAGGCCGAGCCACCAGAACATCAGGCCGCCCAGCGTTCCCTGCACAGCGGCGACAAAAACGGTGCCTATCAGGATCGCATGTACCGTCTCGGCAAGGCGGGACAGCATGTAGGCCGTCTCTGGTGCACGCAGTGGCGAAAGACGCTCGATCCCCCGCAGGGCGGATTCACGGTCCCGCAGAAAATAGAACAGCAGATAAAATGTCAGCACGAACATCACGGCCTGATTGATCGAGCCGCGCAACAGCGATGTGCTTTGTCCCGTCAGCCATTGTACAAATGCGGCGACCGTGCCGGCCGGATCGAGTTGGTTCTCAATCCACTGGGCAACCGCCGAAAGCCCGGGGTAGCCCGACACGAATGTATCTGTGTTCCAACCCCGGATGACCTCCTCCAGATAGGTGGCGCCGTTTACCGCCTCGCGAACAAGCTGCTGTGCCACGAAGATGAGCGGCAGGCCGACTGCAACCGCCGCGATGCTGACCGACGTCAGTGCAGCCAGGTTTTGGTTCCTGAGCCTTTCCTCGACCCGTCGATGAGCCGGGTACAGGACGATTGCCAACACCAGCGCCCACGTCAATGCGGGCAAAAAAGGCAGCGCCAAGAGATAGCAGACATACAGACCGATCGCCGTCGCGGCCACGATGCCGAGCAATCTCATTTGTTTCATATCGGGCATCTGTTTCAGGTCGAGCACCTCTCGCCGTCTCGCAAACCAAGCGAGCCTAGTGGATTTCCCGACAAAATGGCAGCTTCCGTTGCCGCACCCCTACGGCTACGCCGCTGTGGAAAATGAAGAAAATGGCACGGACATTCTCGCTCATTGGGCTGGTGATGCTGACTGGGCGCCCGTGCCCGCTGCCGCACCGCGGCCTGCCCGGTCGTGGATGCTCTGACCTACGGCGGTTTCTACAGCTCGCTCGCGGACTCGCAGCTTCACAGGACCAATAAAAAGGCCGGACTGTTAAAGTCCGGCCAGGCATGAAGGTTCAAAACCTCCAGAGGGAAACACGCCGGACGCAATGGGAGGAAAACATCCGACGCGATGCGTATATGGGTCGGCTCGGGTGACGTTTCAACGAGATGTGGTGGGCCACATCTGCCGCTCCATAGAGCCACATCCGAAGAGTCATCGTCACGGTCCGCGGCAGCTTCGATTGCCGCTGACGAACAGGCGCGCATGCCGCGCGATCTCGCTACCGGCGCTCTACAGATTCCGCCAGATGGCGAGGGCACGGGAAAGGCCGGCGTAGCTCGCGATCACCGATGCAGCTTTCGCAGACTGTTCCGGATCTCCCGGGCGCCGCTGACTGCGACCGAGATAAATTGTGGCAGCTAGCGGCGTAGCCGCCACGACAAGGGTCTCACCAGCCTAGTCGATGTCGAAGGATACGCCCTGGGCCAGCGGCAGCGCCTTCGAATAATTCACCGTGTTGGTGGCTCGCCGCATATAGGCCTTCCAGGCGTCGGAGCCCGACTCGCGGCCGCCGCCGGTCTCCTTCTCGCCACCGAAGGCACCACCGATCTCCGCCCCCGATGTGCCTATGTTGACGTTAGCGATGCCGCAGTCAGACCCGTCCACACCGAGGAACCGCTCGGATTCCTGCAGGTCGCGGGTGAAGATCGACGATGACAGCCCCGCTCCGACCGCGTTGTGCTCGTCGAGCACGGCGTCGAAGTTAGAGTACTTCATCACATAGAGGATCGGCGCAAAGGTCTCTTCCGTCACCGGCGACACTTGCTTGGGCATCTCGACCAGCGCCGGACGAACGTAATAGGCGTCGGGATGGCCATTGTCGACCCGCGTGCCACCGGTCACCTTGCCGCCGTGAGCGGCGGCTTCCTTCAACGCGTTCTGCATGCCGTCGAAGGCCGCCTTGTCGATCAATGGTCCGACCAGCGCTGATGTCTCCAGCGGATTGCCGACCGAGACGCTTTCATAGGCCTTCTTCAGGCGCGGAACCAAGGCATCATAGATGCTCTCATGCACAAACAGGCGCCGCAGCGTCGTGCAGCGCTGCCCGGCCGTGCCCATGGCGCCGAACGCAACGGCGCGCAAGGCCATGTCGAGATCGGCGGTCTGGCAGACGATGCCGGCATTATTGCCGCCGAGCTCCAGTACAGCGCGGGCAAAGCGTTTCGCCAGCCGCGGACCGACATCCCTGCCCATGCGGGTTGAGCCGGTGGCCGAGACCAGCGGAACCCTGGGATGGTCGACCAGGATTTCGCCGACGGCGCGGTCGCCGATCAGCACCGACGTCAAGCCTTCCGGAGCATCGCCGAAACGCTCTGCCGCCCGCTCGAAGATCGCCTCGCAGGCGAGCGCCGTCAGCGGTGTCTTTTCCGACGGCTTCCAAACCACCGCGTCGCCGCAGACAAGCGCGAGCGCGGCATTCCACGACCACACCGCAACCGGGAAGTTGAAAGCGGAGATGACGCCGACCACACCCAGCGGATGCCAGGTTTCCATCATGCGATGACCAGGGCGCTCGGTGGCGATGGTCAAGCCGTACAATTGCCGGGAGAGGCCGACGGCGAAATCGCAGATGTCGATCATCTCCTGCACTTCACCGAGCCCTTCGGACGGGATCTTGCCGACTTCGATCGACACCAGCCGGCCGAGCTCGGCCTTGCGCGCGCGCAGCTCTTCGCCGAGCAGCCGCACCAGTTCGCCACGCTTCGGCGCCGGGACCAGACGCCACGCCTGGAAGGCCTTGTGGGCCTTGTCGATGGTCACCGCCGCATCGGCCGGCGAGATCGTCTTCAGCGCGGCAATCTGCTCCCCAGTCACCGGGCTGCGCACGATAAGATCGCCGCCCGAAAGCGCGTCCTCGGCGACGCCCAGTTTCGCCAGTAGCCCGGCTGTTTCCTTCGCAATCGTCATTTTCTTTCCCTTTCAGATCCCGTCGCTCATGCATGTCGCCCAAAAGTGCGCAGCGGTTTTGGGACAACGACATGCATAAAACAAACTTAAAAGCACGTCGGTCGAAGCCTTGTGCCATGCCGTCTCCTGCGCCGATCGGTACATCAGGCGCTGTCATGTCGTGGCATTACTCGTTTCAGGGAAAAATCGCCACCCCGGCATGGTCTAAGCCAAGGTCAGACCGTTGAACCAGCGACTCGTTCAGCGCGCTGTCTGCGCGGTTCCCCGCGCAGCGCCTTCCTTCATCAGGCGGTCGATATGCATGCGGATATGGGCGGCCTCGGCTGCCGTGTTGGCAAGAGCGATGGCACGGTCGAAGGCGATACGTGCCTCCTCGCCACGGCCGAGCTGCATCAACAGGCCACCCTTGAGGCCGAAGAAGTGGAAATAGCCGGAAAGCCTTTGTTCCAACGGCTCGATCATGGCAAGTGCCGCTTCCGGCCCGCGCACCTTGGCGACCGCGACGGCGCGATTGAGCGTCACCACCGGCGACGGCTGCATCTGCTCGAGCAAGCCGTAGAGCAGGTCGATCTCGTTCCAATCCGTATCCTCGGGCTTCGCCGCCCGCGCATGCAGGGCGGCGATCGCGGCCTGCACCTGGTAGGGACCGGGCTTCTGGTGGCGCAGCGCCTTGTCGACCAGCGCCAGCCCCTCGTCGATCATCTTGCGGCTCCACAGGCTGCGATCCTGATCTTCGAGCAGCACGATCTCGCCATTCTCGTCGAAACGCGCCGGCGCACGCGCATGCTGGAGAAGCAAAAGCGCCGTCAGGCCCATGATCTCCGGCTCGGTCTGGAACAGCCTAAGCAGCAGCCTGGCCAGCCGGATTGCTTCTTCGCAGAGCGGCGCGCGAGCCGGGGCCTCGCCGCTGTTGGTCGAATAGCCTTCGTTGAAGATCAGGTAGACCATGGCGGCGACCGCGGCGAGCCGTTCGGAGCGCTCGACCGCACCGGGCGTCTCGAACGGCACGCCGGCATCGGCGATGCGCGCCTTGGCACGGGTGATGCGCTGCTCCATGGCGCTTTCACCGACGAGAAAGGCGCGGGCGATCTGCCTGACGCTCAGGCCTGAAACAATGCGCAACGCCACGGCGATCTGCTGCGTCGCCGGCAGGTCGGGATGGCAGCAGATGAACAGCAGCCGCAATATGTCATCGCGGTAATGCGCGCCGTCCAACCGTTCGGCGATGTCGGTCTCGGCATCTTCCAGGTCGGAGATCTGGTCCTCTTCCGGCAGCGGCGCCTGCTTGGCACGTTTGCGCACCGCGTCGATGCCGCTGTTGCGGCCGACGAAGATCAGCCAGGCTGCCGGATCGCGCGGCGGGCCGTTTGTCGGCCAGTTCTTCAGAGCTCGCAGGCAAGCGTCCTGGAAGGCTTCCTCCGCCGCATCGAGATCGCGGAAGTAGCGCAGCAGCGCGCCCATCACCTGGGGGCGGGCAGTGCTGATCGCCGTGCTGATCCAGGTAAGGTCGGTCATGCGGAAACCTTGGCGGGATTGAAGAGCGAAACCGGCCGTATCTCGTAGGAGCCGCCGCTCGGGTTGACCTCGGAAAGTTCACGCGCAAAGTCGACGGCCTCCTCGAGATCGGCGCATTCGAGCGTGTAGAAGCCGAGGAACTGTTCCTTGGTTTCGGCAAATGGTCCGTCGATGACGACCGCTTCGCCTTTGACCTTTCTTAGGGTTGTCGCAGCGGTTGTCGGCAGCAGCCGCGCGACCGGGCCGAGCCGGCCCGCCTGAGCGTATTTTTCCTGCACGCCAAGGAGTTTTTCCATCACAGCGTCATCTTGCTCCTTGCTCCAGGAGCAGACGACGTCTTCGGAGGCATAGCAGAGGATCGCGTAAAGCATGGGTCGTCCTTTTCTCTGTCAAAGGACGAAACACTAGGGCCTATCCCGACATGACGTCGACAAAAAATTACGTCCTACACGGATCACGAAAGCCTGCGGCGGCCCCGTTCGGTTCAGCTCTCCTGCGCCTTCAGCCATCTCAGTACGAGAGCCTCTTCGTCATCAAGGCCGGGTATCGATCGTTTCCGCTTGTTCGCATCCGCTATTTCGCTGAGCAGCCGTCCTTCGGACCAGGCATCGAAAACTTGCGGGTGGATGTAACATCTGCGGCAGATGGCGCGGGTGTTGCCCAGCCGCTCGGCGACCTTGTCGATGAGGCCGTTCATCACCCGCTTCTGTTGTGCCTGGCTTTCGGGTCGTTCGGTTTGCGCAAACAGTGACGCAGCATGGATAGTGCCGCCCCAGGTTCGGAAGTGCTTGGAGCTGAAATCCGCCCCTGCCGTCTCCCTGATGTAGCGGTTGACGTCGTCTGATCGGATCGGTCGCCTGCTTCCGTCGTCGTCGAGATACTGGAACAGCTTCTGGCCCGGCAGATCCTGCGCCCCGCGCACGATCCTGGCGATCCGGCGATCGACGAGCTTCAGCTTCCATTCCTTGCCGGACTTGCCTTTGAAAGCGAAACGCAGGCTCGAGCCATTGATGTCGACATGGCGGTCGCGCAGCGTGGTCAGCCCAAAGCTGTTGTTGTCGCGAGCGTAGGCGGCATTGCCGACGCGGATCATCGTGTTGTCGAGCAGCCAGACCACAGCGGCGACAACGCGTTCCAGCGGCAGCCCGTGACGGCGCAGATCGGCATCGATCTGGCGTCGCAGCTCAGGCAGGCTTTCTGCAAAGGCAACCAGGCTCGAGTATTTGACGCCGTCACGCTCCTCCGCCCATAGCGCATGATACCGATATTGCTTGCGTCCGCGCTGATCACGGCCTGTCGCCTGGATGTGACCGTCAGCATCCGGCGAGATCCACACATCCGTCCACGCCGGTGGAATGGCGAGCGCCCTGATGCGCGCCATAGTGTCGTCGTCGACACCCTGCCCGTCAGGCCCTTTATATGAGAATCCCTTGCCAGCCCTGAGACGCCGGATACCGGGCTCGGCGTCGGTGAGGTAGGTAAGCGAGGCTCGATCGGCAGAGGCTTGCGACCCATTTGTCGGCGCCCCGTCTTTTGGTGCAACCTCCTTGCCAGCCGATCGGCCGGATGGCGACCCGGATTTGTCCAACATGTCCTCTCCGCGAGAAATTTTCCCGTAGATAAGCGCCGGACCCGCCGCTGGTTCCGCGAACGGCTTTCAGAATGATGTCAGGCTCACCGCGTGTGCGTTCGAGGAGCCGTCCTCTGTCTACGTTCGGCGCCTACAGATCGAGTGCGGCCTCGCTTGCCGTTATGCCTTTTCCAGCACGACTGGAATGACGTCGACTGCTTGCTCGCCGACCTGCCCTCCGGTTGTTTTCAGGACGCCGACGATCGGCGCTACATCCGAATAGTCCCGGCCATGGCCGACGGTGATGTGGTCGTTGCTGGCCCGCATGCCATTGGTCGGATCGAACTCCTGCCATCCGGTGTCGCGCCCGCACCACACCTTGACCCAGGCATGCATGGCGTCGGCCCCTTCCAGCCGCGGTTTTCCGCGCGGCGGAATGGTGCGCAGGAACCCGCTGACATAGCCGGCGGGGACACCCAGGCCGCGCAGGCCGGCGATCATGATATGCGAAAAGTCCTGGCAGACGCCCCGCTTCAGGTGGAAGGCATCGCTTGCCAGGGTCTGCACCGTAGTCGCCTCGCTATCGTAGGTGAAATCGCGGTAGATACGGCTGCACAGGTCCATGGCCGTGCTGACAGCGGAGTTGCCGGCACTGCTCCGCGAGTAGGCCGTGATTGCCGCATCGATGCCGGCATGGTCGCTGGCGGCCAGAAAGTGATGCGGTGTATCAGGCGACAGCGACCGCACCGCGTCGAGTTCCTCCCTCAGCCGGCGAATGTCGGGCGACACGTCAAGCCCAGGTTCCGGCCGCGAAACCGCGACGCGCGCGCTCATCCTGATGTCGAGCGCATCGTGAACGTCGCGAAAGGCGATCGACGTGACATTGTTGCCAAAAAAATCGGAAAAATCCGAGCGTTCGCTCGGCGCCGGCGCGAAGGACAGCGAAGCGGCGATCACGCGCTGCACGCCCGATATCGTCGGCGGCAGCACGCGCACCTGATGGCGGCCGCCGCCGGCTGCAGCATCGTAATCATAACGCAGATTGAGCCTGATGTCGTAGAGCATGCCCGCCTTATCTGAACCCGTCCCTAGCCGAAATAGGCTTTCGCGAGGCTGTTGTAGAGGCCGCCGATCTCGTTGGCGAGATCGGCCAGGGCCTGCGCCGTCATGTCCGATGGCTCCTTGATGGCGATTGCCGTGTTGAGCTGCAGGATCTCTTTCGCCGCCGGCGACATGTGCCCCTCGCCACCGACAGCAGGCAACAGCGCGATTTCGGCCTTCAGCCGCTCGAGCTGGAACAGGATGGAGCGCGGGTTGAGCGGATCGAGCACCAGGAGGTCGATCACCGTGCGCCGGCCGGCCTGCACCGGATACTGACGCCGGTGGGTCATGACGCTGTCGCCGATCTCCAGCATCATGTCGAGCGCGCCGTCCGGCGCCGCAGCCCTGGTCAATCGGGCGAGCGTGCGGGCGATCTGGATGCCGCGTTCCAATCGCCGGCCGATCTCCAGGAAGCGCCAGCCGGTGAAGCGGTACATATTCTCATGCAGCAGGCCGGAAAACCCGGCGAGCTTGCGCAGGATCACCGTCATCGCCCGCGTCGCGTCATCGCCAGGCGCGACAGTTGTCGCGAATTGATGAATGGTCTTTGACAGATCCTTCAGCGCCAGCCAGCCATCAGGCGAGAAGCGGTCGCGGATCTGTCCGGCGCTGTAGACGGCGCTGTCCAGCGTGCCGATCAGCCCCGGCGGGATCGCGGATTCGACGTCTATGCCGAACGGTTCGAGATAGTCTCTGATATCGGCAAGCAGCGGCATGTTCGGGTCGGAGGCCTCGGCCAGCCGCACGTGATAGGCGCGCAGGATGCGCACCGTGTCTTCCGATCGCTCGATATAACGGCCGAGCCATGTCAGGTTTTCCGCCGCGCGGCTCGGCAGGCTGCCCGGCAAGGTGCGGGTGAAGCTGTCGTGCTCCTGCGGCAGCAGCGTCTCGCGCTCCACCGGTCTGTCGCTGACCACCCACACATCCGCCGCCTGGCCGCCGCGCTGCATGGCGATTGCCGTCGGGTCGAGCGAAAAGCCGACGCGGGCAAAACCGCCGGGCATCACCGTCCAGCCTTCAGGCGTTCGCGCCAGATAGACGCGCAGGCTTGCCGGCCGCGGCTCCAGCCAGCCGCCGACATAGACCGGCGTGGTCGAAAGCGTCACCGCTTCCTGTCCGACGAAGTCGCCGCCGTCCCGTTCGATCTGGGCTATCAGTTCGGCCCGCTCTCCGGCAACCAGTGCCGAGCCCAGCCTGGTGCAATCGTCATCCTCGAAGGCAAGCCGCGTCGACAGCGCCGGACCGATCACCATGCGGTCCAGGTTAGCCAGCACATGGTCACGTTCCGCGTCCCGCCCGCACCACCATGTCGCGACGCTCGGCAGCAGAAGCTCCTCGCTGCGCAATTCGCGCGAAATCTTCGGCAAGAAGGCGAGCAGCGCCCTCGTTTCCATCAGTCCGGAGCCGAGCGCGTTGACGGTTGAAACGGCTCCCCGGCGGATCGCCTCGACCAGCCCTGGCGTGCCGATCTGCGAATCCGGCCGCAACTCCAGCGGATCGGCGAATGCGGCGTCGAGCCGCCGCCAGAGCACGCTGACCGGCATCAGCCCCGAAACCGTGCGTACCATCAACCGGCCGCCGGAGACGGTCAGATCCTCGCCTTCAAGCAGCATGATGCCGAGATAGCGGGCGATATAGGCATGTTCGTAGTAGGTTTCATTGAGCGGCCCCGGCGTCAGGATCGCAACACGGCCGGCGGAGTCTTTGGCCATGCCGTTCAGCGCGTCGCGAAAGCGACGGAAGAAGCCGGCAAGGCGATGCACATGCATCTCGCCATAGATGTCGGACAGCGCACGCGTTGTGGCGACGCGGTTTTCCAGCGCAAAGCCGGCACCCGACGGCGCCTGCGTGCGGTCGCCCAGCACCCACCAGCGGCCGTCCGGTCCCCGGCCAAGCTCGAAGGCGCAGAAATGCAGGAAATGGCCGCTGGCCGGTCTGGTGCCGACGACCGGCCGCAAATATTCCGGGCTGGCTGCGATCAGCCCCGCCGGCAAGATGCCCTTCTCGACCAGGCGGTTCGGCCCGTAGATATCGGCGATCGTTTCCTCGAACAGCTCGGCCCGCTGGACCAGCCCGGCGCTGATCGCGGCCCATTCCTGCTCCTCGATCAGCAGGGGCACATGCGCCAGCGGCCATTCGCGTTCATTGGCGCCGGCCTTGTCGTAGACGCGGTAATAGACGCCGGCGTCGCGCAGATACTGGTCGGCACGGGCGAAGCGCTGGCCGAGCTTTTCCGGCCCCAGCTCTTCCAGTGCCTCGATGAAGCCCGTCCAGACCGGGCGGGGATTGCCTGACGCATCGACCATCTCATCGACGACACCGTCGATCGGCTGGTAGTGCTCCAGCAGGTTATGCGGCCTGTTCCCTATTTTCCTGTGATTCCCCTTTGCCATCATCGATCAGAATCTTGGTGGCCGTCTAAGGTCAAGGGTCATCGGAAAATCTTCAGAGGCTTCTTCATGGCGCGGCACGTAGCCGGACGGCGTATGGCCACGCGGCTCGAAGCGGGCGAGCCGCCGTGCCTCCGCTTCGTTGCCGTTGACCGGGAAAGTGTCGTAGCTGCGCCCGCCGGGATGCGCGACATGGTAGACGCAACCGCCGATCGCCCGGCCCGACCACTGATCATAGATGTCGAAGACCAGCGGCGTATTGACCGGCAGCGCGGGATGCAGGCCCGATGCCGGCTGCCAGGCCTTGAAGCGGACGCCCGCCACCGCGATCTCTCTGGTGTCGGTCACCTTCATCGGCACGATGCGGCCGTTGCAGACGACCGCGTGACGCTCCGGGTTAAGCCCTTCGGTCTTCACCTGCAGCCGCTCGACCGAGGAATCGACGAGGCGCACCGTGCCGCCGATGGCGCCCTGCTCGCCCATGACATGCCACGGCTCCAGCGCTTGCCGCAACTCCAGCTTGATGCCGGCATGCTGGACCTCGCCGCAGAACGGAAAGCGGAATTCGAGCTGCGCGTCGAACCATTCGGGACGAAATTCGAAGCCGTTCAGCTTGAGATCATCCAGCACGTCGAGAAAGTCGGCCCAGACATAGTGCGGCAGCATGAAACGGTCATGCAGCGACGTGCCCCAGCGCACGAAGCGGCCATCGAGCGGATTCTTCCAGGCGCGGGCGATGATGGCGCGCACCAGCAATTGCTGCGCGAGGTTCATGCGCGCATTGGGCGGCATCTCGAAGCCGCGGAACTCGACCAGACCCAGGCGGCCGGTAGGGCCGTCGGGCGAAAACAGCTTGTCGATGCAGATTTCCGAACGGTGGGTGTTGCCCGTCACGTCGGTCAGAAGGTTGCGAAACAGCCGGTCGACCAGCCATGGCAGCGGCGCGCTGCCGCTGTCCGGATGCGGCACCTGCGCCATCGCGATCTCGAGTTCGTAGAGCGAATCATGGCGTGCTTCGTCGAAGCGCGGCGCCTGGCTGGTTGGACCGATGAATAGACCGGAGAACAGATAGGACAGCGAGGGGTGCCGCTGCCATTGCAGCACCAGGCTTTTCAATAGATCCGGGCGGCGCAGAAACGGACTGTCATTGGGTGTCGCGCCGCCGACGACGACATGGTTGCCGCCGCCCGTGCCGGTATGGCGACCGTCGATCATGAACTTGTCGGCGCCAAGCCGCGTCTGCCGCGCCTCCTCGTAGATCGCTGTGGTCGTCGCCACGCAGTCCTGCCAGTTCGCAGCCGGATGGATGTTCACTTCGATGACCCCGGGATCCGGAGCCACGCGGATGACGTTGAGGCGCGGATCGTGCGGCGGGCCGTAGCCCTCGATATGCACCGGCAGGCCGATAGTCTTTGCCGCGTTCTCGGCCGCCGCGACCAGTTCGAGATAATCTTCCAGCGCCTCGACCGGCGGCATGAACACACAAAGCCGCCCGTCGCGCGGCTCGACCGACAGTGCGGTGCGCACCGCGCCGCCGATCTCGGTGATCTCCTGTTCGACACGGTCCTGCTGGCCGGTCGCGGCGGTGAAGGACGCCGCTTGCTGGCGTCGCGCCATTTCGTCTGCGCCTTCCAATTCGGCCAAAGTGGGCTCGGGCAAAGGCGCAGCCTCCGGCAAGGGAGTGGCCTCAGGCAAAATAGTCCCGCGCGCCGGCAATGGTCCGCGCGGCAGGGAAGGATCGACCGGCACGATATACGGGAACTGCGCCGGCGGCACATGGGGCAGCGTGCCAAGCGGCAGGCGATAGCCGACCGGTGAATCGCCCGGCACCAGAAACAGCTTGCCGCGCCGCGTCGTCCATTTCTCCGAACGCCAGCGCGGTCCGGACGCCTGGCTGTTCCAGCGCTGCACAGGCAGCACGTAGCCCGACGGCTTGGTCAGGCCGCGTTCGAACACCCGCGCCATGCGGCTGCGCTCCTCGGGGTCGTCCAGCTTCGAATTGGACGGATCGACATTCTCCGGCAGCTTGCCTTCCTTGAGCAGCCACTCGGCCGGGTCCTCATAGGCTTCGCTGACCATGGTCTTGTCGACGCCGAGTTCATCGGCAATCGCCGTCAGCAGGCCTTCAGCCTGCTTCGGTCCGACAACTGCTTCGCTGTTTTCCCGTGCGATCAGCGATGAATCACTCCACACCGGCTCGCCGTCGGCGCGCCAGTACAGCGAGAAGGTCCAGCGCGGCAGGCTTTCGCCCGGATACCACTTGCCCTGCCCGTAGTGCAGGAAGCCGCCGGGCGCGAAACGCTCACGCAGCCGGCGGATCAGCGCATCGGCCTTTTCACGTTTTGTCGGGCCGACGGCAGCGGTGTTCCACTCTTCCGCCTCGAAATCGTCGATCGACACAAAGGTCGGCTCGCCACCCATGGTCAGCCGCACGTCCCCGGCCTCGAGTGCGGCGTCGACCCGGTTGCCCAGCGCATCGAGCGCCTGCCAGCTTTCGTCGGAGAACGGCTTGGTGATGCGTGGATGCTCGGCGATGCGGTCGACCCGCATGTCGAAGCCGAACTCGACATTGGCGAAGCTGGCCATGCCGGAAATAGGCGCGGCGTTGCGGAAATGTGGCGTCGCGGCGAGCGGCACATGGCTTTCGCCGGTGAGCAGGCCGGAGGTCGGGTCGAAGCCGATCCAGCCGGCCCCTGGAAGATAGACTTCGCACCAGGCATGGAGATCGGTGAAGTCGACGGCGGTGCCGGGCGGTCCGTCAAGCGCGACGAGGTCGGGTTTCAGCTGGATCAGGTAGCCGGAGACGAAGCGCGCGGCGATGCCTAGGTTCCTCAGGATCTGCACCAGCAGCCAGCTCGTGTCGCGGCACGAGCCTTTCTTGGCGGCCAGCGTTTCCTCGGGTGAGAAGACGCCGGTTTCCATGCGCACGATATAGGCGATCTCGCGCTGCAGGCGCGCATTGAGGTCGACGAGAAAATTGACAGTGTTGGTAGGACTACGATCGATGGTCTGCAGGAACGCCGACAGCAGCGGCCCGGCCGGTTCCGGCGTCCGGTAGATGGCGAGATCGTCGCTGATCTCTTCCGGGTATTCGAACGGAAAGATCTCGGCCGACGGCTCGACGAAGAAATCGAACGGATTGTAGACCGTCATGTCGGCGACGAGGTCGACCTCGATCTTCAGTTCCGTCACCGGTTCGGGAAACACGAAGCGCGCCAGGAAGTTGCCGTAAGGATCCTGTTGCAGGTTGACGAAGTGGTTCGCCGGCTCGACCTTCAGCGAATGGCTGAGCACCTTGGTGCGGGAATGCGGCGCCGGCTGCAGCCTGATGACCTGAGGGCCGAGAACGACCGGCCGGTCATATTTGTAATGGGTCAGGTGGTAGACGGCTGCCAGAATTGCCATGGGGCCCCAAAAGTCGGCGTTTCAAACGATATCGCCGAACCCTGACACAAATGCTGGCCATTCTCCAAGCAGAGATGTTGCGGTGCACCTAATTTAAGCAGCTATTGAACGCAACTCCGCCTGTTATGACTGGCCACCGCTGGCCTCCAGCGTCTGCGATTGGCAAAGCCCTCACAGCTTCGTCGTCCCGGAGCGGAGCGACGCGGCGCAGACCCCAGGCTTCATGCCGTGACGCTAGCCGAAGAATGCAGCCGTGCAGCACGAACCACTGTCGTGCCCCTGCCCTGAAACATCCTGCACCGCAGCGGCGCCTTGACGTCACCGCATGGATCCTCGGGTCAAGCCCGAGGATGACGGAGCGAAGGGCATGGCCGTTTAGAAAAACGCCTGCAACCCGGTCTGCGCCCGTCCGAGGATCAGCGCATGCACGTCATGCGTGCCCTCATAGGTGTTGACGGTTTCGAGGTTCTGCGCGTGGCGCATGACGTGGTAGCCGATCTGGATGCCGTTGCCGCCATGCATGTCGCGGGCCTGGCGGGCAATGTCGAGCGCCTTGCCGCAATTGTTGCGCTTGACGATCGAGATCATCTCCGGCGCCATTTTGCCTTCGTCCATCAGCCGCCCGACTCGTAAGCTGCCCTGCAGGCCGAGCGCGATCTCGGTCTGCATGTCGGCGAGCTTCTTCTGGAAAAGCTGCGTGCCGGCCAGCGGCTTGCCGAACTGCTTGCGGTCGAGGCCGTATTGGCGGGCCCGGTGCCAGCAATCTTCCGCCGCGCCCATCGCACCCCAGGAGATGCCGTAGCGCGCCCGGTTGAGGCAGCCGAACGGACCCTTCAGGCCTGAGATATTGGGCAGCAGCGCATCTTCGCCGACCTCGACGCCTTCCATCACCACTTCGCCGGTGATCGATGCGCGAAGCGACAGCTTGCCGCCGATCTTCGGCGCCGACAGCCCCTTCATGCCTTTTTCCAGCACGAAGCCGCGAATCTCGTTGTCATGCGCAGCCGACTTTGCCCAGACGACAAACACGTCGGCGATCGGCGCGTTGGAAATCCACATTTTCGAGCCGGAGATCTTGTAGCCGTTCGCCGTCTTTTCGGCCCGCGTCTTCATGCCGCCGGGGTCGGAACCGGCATCCGGCTCGGTCAGGCCGAAGCAGCCGATCCATTCGCCTGACGCCAGCTTCGGCAGGTATTTTTTGCGCTGTGCCTCCGAGCCATAGGCATGGATCGGATACATCACCAGCGAAGACTGCACGCTCATCATCGAGCGATAGCCCGAATCGATGCGCTCGACTTCCCGCGCCACCAGTCCGTAGCTGACATAGTTGCCACCGAGCCCGCCATATTCCTCGGGGATGGTAATGCCGAGCAGGCCCGCCTCGCCCATCTCGCGAAAGATCCCGGCATCGGTCTTTTCCTCGAGGTAGGCTTCTTCGATCCTGGGAGCGAGCTTGTCGGCGGCAAATGCCGCGGCGCCATCACGCACCATCCGCTCGTCTTCCGAAAGCTGGTTCTCGATCAGGAAAGGATCATCCCAGACGAATGCGTTCTTGTCGGCGGCCATGGCTCTCGGTCTCCAAACTTTTGCATGTCGCCCAAAAGTGTTCGGCGGTTTGGGACAACGGGCATGCATGGACAGAAATCTGAATGCCGGCTTATCGGCTTCCGGCTGGAAAAAATCAAACGAAATTGCATCGCCGATCAATGAGCGTTAGTAATGGATCATGAACGTCCAGCGTCGGCTTTTGCCTGGTATCAGTGCCCTTGCCGCCTTCGAGGCGGTGGCCCGGCTGGGAAGCTTCACCGCCGCCGCACAGGAGCTCGATCTGACCCAGGGCGCCGTCAGCCGGCAGATCAAGCTCCTCGAGGACCAGTTCGGCCGCCGACTGTTTGATCGCGACAGCCGCAATGTCAGGCTGTCGACGGCGGGCGAGATTTATGCCGAAGCGGTGCGCGCCGCCCTTGGCCAGTTGCGCGATGCAGCTCTTGGATTGATAAGCAATCGGCATAGTGGCATCTTGAATCTCGCCATCCTGCCGACTTTCGGCACGCGGTGGCTGATGCCGCTCATCCCGGACTTCGTCGAAAATAACCCCGACATCACCATCAATTTCGTCACCCGCATTGGTCGCTTCGACTTCGCCCGCGAACGGCTCGACGCCGCCATCCATTTCGGCCTGCCCGATTGGCCGGACGCCGACTCGACGCTGCTGGTACGCGAAGAGGTGGCGCCTGTCGTCTCGCCCGAATTCCTGGCCAGCCGGGATATTGCCACACCCGCCGACATCGGTCGCCTGCCGCTGCTGCATATGGCGACGCGGCCCGGCGCATGGACCGAGTGGTTCGAGCATCAGGGTTTAAGCGCGCCGACCGGACCGGGCATGCAGTTCGAGCAATTCGGCACCGCCGCCCAGGCCTGCATGGCCGGGCTCGGTGTGGCGCTGCTTCCGCAGGTCCTCATATCCGGCGAATTGCAGCGCGGCCAGCTCGTGCCGGCGCCCGGCCGGCCGATGCAAAGCCGCAGCGCCTATTACCTTGTCGTGCCGCACGACAAGCGCGGCCATCCGCCGGTCGCCAGCTTTCGCGACTGGCTGCTCAGTCGCGTACCAGTGGTAGGGTGATTACTTCCGCTTCAACGCATCGGCCAATGCGGCGCCGAACGTGCCTTGCTGCGCGGACCGCTCCGGCTGACGCTGTGGCGCCGGCGCGCGCGGCACCGGTCTGTTGCCATTGTCGCGCGGCTTCGGTGTACCGCCATCACCATCCCGACGCATCGAAAGGCCGATGCGCTTGCGCTTGATGTCGACCTCGACGACACGCACCTTGACCACGTCGCCGGCTTTCACCACCTCATGCGCGTCCTTGACGAAACGGTCGGCCAGTTGCGAGACATGCACCAAGCCGTCCTGATGGACGCCGATATCGATGAAAGCGCCGAACGCCGCGACATTGGTGACGGTGCCTTCCAGCAGCATGCCGGGCTTCAAATCCTTGATGTCGTCGACGCCGTCGGCAAAGGTCGCGGTCTTGAAACCGGGGCGCGGATCGCGACCGGGCTTTTCCAGTTCCGCCAGGATGTCACGTACCGTCGGCAGGCCGAACCGCTCATCGACGAAGACACGCGGATCGAGCGCCTTGAGGGCCGCACTGTCACCCATCAGCGAGCGGACATCGCGCCCACAGGAAGCAACGATCTTCTTCGCCACGCCATAGGCCTCCGGGTGCACGGCCGAGGCATCGAGCGGCTCGCTGCCGTTGGGAATGCGCAGGAAGCCGGCGCATTGCTCGAACGCGCGGGGTCCGAGCCGCGCCACCTTCAACAGGTCACGACGGCTGGCGAAGGGCCCTGCCGCATCACGATGAGCGATGATGGCCTCGGCCAGCGATATGCCAAGACCCGACACCCGCGCCAGAAGCGGCGCCGAGGCGGTGTTGAGGTCGACGCCCACGGCATTGACCGCGTCCTCGACCACCGCTTCCAGGGAGCGGCCGAGCCGGTACTGGTCGACATCGTGCTGATACTGGCCGACGCCTATCGACTTTGGCTCGATCTTGACCAGTTCGGCGAGCGGATCCTGCAGCCGCCGCGCGATCGACACCGCGCCGCGCAGCGACACGTCGAGGCCGGGAAATTCCGCCGCCGCCGTTGCCGAGGCGGAATAGACCGAGGCGCCCGCCTCGCTGACGATCACCTTGAGCGGCTTCGGCCCGGACTCGGCAGGCATGTCGGATAGCATGTCGGCCACCAGCCTTTCCGTCTCGCGGCTGCCGGTGCCGTTGCCGATGGAAATCAGCTCGACCTTGTGCAGGCGGATGAGCTTTGCGAGTTCGGCTTGCGTGCCGCGCACATCATTCCTTGGCAGAAACGGATAGACCGTCGTCGTCGCCAACAGCTTACCTGTGCCGTCCACTACCGCCACCTTGACGCCGGTGCGGATGCCGGGATCGAGGCCCATAGTGGCGCGCGAGCCGGCCGGGGCAGCGAGCAGCAAATCCTTCAGATTGCGGGCGAAGACATGGATCGCCTCCTCCTCGGCCCGCTCGCGCAGATCTCGCATCAAATCGAGCGTCAGGTGCAGCGACAGCTTTATGCGCCAGGTCCAGCCGGCCACCTCCATCAGCCAGCGATCGCCCGGCAACTGGCGGCCGATGGCGTAGGCGTCGGCAATCATCCGTTCGACCGGCTTCACCGGAGACGCGTCGTCGGCATCGACCTCGATGTCGAGCGACAGCACTTCCTCGTTGCGGCCGCGCAGCATCGCCAGCGCGCGATGGCTCGGCACATTGGCCCAGCGCTCGACATGGTCGAAATAGTCGGAGAACTTCGCGCCGGCCTCCTGCTTGCCGTCGACGACGCGCGACCGCATGAAGGCGCGATCCTTCATATAGGTCCGCAGTCTGCCGACCAGATCGGCATTCTCGGCGAACTGCTCGGACAGGATATCGCGCGCGCCCTCGAGCGCCGCCTTGGCGTCGGCCACATCTTCGCCGATGTAGGCCAGCGCCAGTTCGGCGGGCACCGCCGCGCGGTCGGCAAGGATGGCCTCGGCCAGCGGCCCCAAGCCACGCTCTCGCGCGATCTCGGCTTTGGTCCGGCGCTTCGGCTTGTAGGGCAGATAGATGTCTTCGAGTTCCGCCTTGGTGGCAGCCGCCGCGATCTTGGTTTCAAGCTCTTCGGTCAGCTTGCCCTGGTCGCGGATCGAACCGAGAATGGTGTCGCGGCGCCCATCGAGTTCGCGCAGATAGGCGAGCCGCTCGGCAAGCAGGCGCAGTTGCGTGTCGTCCAGACCGCCGGTGACTTCCTTGCGGTAGCGCGCCACGAACGGCACCGTCGCACCTTCGTCAAGCAACCCGATCGCCGCCTCGGCCTGTTCGGGCCGGGCAGCGATCTCGGCTGCTATGATGGCTGCGATGCGCTTGATGTCGGATGCCATGTCGTTCCTGCTGTCTTGTCGAAAAGAGCGGCGACCATAAGCGCAGAGCGTCGCTCCGCCAACCGCGGCGTTTTCAACCGCCCAATAGGTCCACAGGAAAGCTGCGATGGCGGTCGGCCTGGATCGAATCAGACCATCGGGCTCAGCGCTTCGAAGAAGGCGACCATATCGACATCGAGGGGCTCGTCGACCGGCTCCGGCTGCGACGACATCTTTGCGATGACGACCTCGGTCTTCGGATTGACATAGAGCCACTGGCCGTGGATGCCGATGCCGCAGAAAGCGCCGCTTGCCGCGCCCGTCTGGTACCATTTGTTGCGGTAGCGGCCTTGCGGAAAGAGGAACGCCATCGTGCCACGCTGCCAGGCCTCGCTGTCTCCGCCTGTGCTGACAGTGTCGCGCACCCAGGCTTCCGGCACGACGCGCCGGCCATTGGCCGTGCCGCCTTGCCGCATCATCTCGCCGACCTGCGCCAGATCGCGCGGCGTGACTGAAATGCCGCCGGCCGTGCGGGCGGTGCCTTCGCTGTCTACCGTCACCGACGCTTCGCTCGTTGCACCGAGCGGCAGCCACAATTTCTCGTGCATCAGCTCGGCGAAGCGCTGGCCGGATGCGCGTTCGAGCAGGATGCCGAGCAGGTCGGAATTGGGCGAGCGGTAGCGGAACGTCCGGCCATGCGGCTCGGCAAGACGCTGCAGCGTCAGGATGAAATCGACCAGGCTTTCGGTGCCGCCACCCGGATTCCACAGCGTCGCACGGCGATAGCGAGCAAAGGCGCTCTCCGGATCGAGGTAGGTTTCTTCGAAGTCGAGGCTGATGGTCATGTCGAGCACATGCCGCACGCTGGCGTCGCCATAGGCCGAGCCGGCAGCTTCCGGCAGATAGCGGGTCACCGGCGCCTGCGGATCAAAGATCCCTTCGCCTTCCAGTATGCCGGCCAGGATGGCGGTCAGCGACTTACTGATCGAGAAGATGATGTGGCGCGCACCGAACTGCATATGCGGTGCGAACCAGTCGCCGACGAATTTGCCGCCTTTCATGATCGTCAGCGCGTCGGTATCGGAACGCGTGAGAAAGGCTGCAACAGTCTCCGGTCCTCCGGCCAGAGTGACTCGCTCGCCGAGCAGCCCGTCAAGAGCCCGCGCTGCCGCCTCACCGATGGCTGACGCTGCGGCCACGCGTGCGCTCGGCACCAATTCTCCGACATTCTGGAACGACCACCGGCTGAACGGGCTTTCGCGCCAGTTGCCGAGCAGCACTTGGTTGCGGCCAAAGCCATATCTGGTCTCGAACGCGGTCTTGCCGGTCATGCGTTTCCTTCCGGTTTTCTTGGAACTCAGGCCAGCGCGGCGGCGATCGCGTGCACGGCTTTCATCGTCGCCACCGAATAGGCGATGTCGGTGAAATCCGGGTAGCTCGAAAGCTTCACCACGACCATTCTCGTGTTCCAGTCGATATGGATCAGCTGCCCGAACACGCCCCGGCACATCAGCGCGCGTGAGCGCGGATCCTCGATCCAGAACTGGTTGCGGTAGCTGCCTTCCGGCAGGCTGGGATTGAAATCCGGCCCATGCCTGCCATTGCGCGTCGCCTCGATCCAGTCGGCCGGCACCACGCCGCCGCCATTGTCGAGGATCAGCTGGCCGAAGCGGCCATAGTCGCGCAGCGTGGCGTTGAAGCCGCCATCGGCCACGGCGTAGCCGGCGCTGTCGACGGTGAAACAGGCGCTTTCATCCGCCCCGAGCTTTTGCCAGAGTTCCTCCGAAACCAGCTGCGCCAGCCGCTTGCCGGTCACCCGCTCCATGATAAAGGCGAGCACGTCGGTCTCGATCGAACGGTATTTGAAGGCAGCGCCATGCGGCCGGCTTGTCTCCTTGAGCCGCAGGATCAATTCAAACATATGCGACGGCCACTCGAAGGCCGGATCGCTGTCCGGCGGCACCGGTTTCCAGCCGCTGGCGACATCGACCTGGCCGATATCGGAATAGCGGTCGGTGTATTCCTCGGAAAAACGCACGCCTGTCGTCATGTCGAGCGCGTGCTGCACGCTGGCGCCCGCCCAGCCTGTCGCACCAAGCTCCGGCAGATAGGCCGTCACCGGCCTGGCCGGATCGATCAGGCCGCGCCCGACCAGTATGCCGAACACCGAAGCGGTGACCGACTTCGCCATCGACTGCGACAGATGCAGCGTGCGCTCGGCCATGCCGTTGAAATAGCGCTCATAGGCGATTTTGCCGTCCTTGAGCACGAGCAACCCGTCCGTATAGGTTTCGTCGAGCAGCCCGGCCAGCGTCATCGGTGCGCCCGTGCTGTCGCTCACCGGCAGCGCATCGAGATCGACTTCGGCTCGCTCGAACCGGCGGCGATGGCCATTGCCGCGCCAGACTTCGACGGTCGGCAGAATTTCGCGGATGTGCTGGAACGCCCATCGGTTCCAGGGTCCCCTGTCCCAGTCGAGCTTCGGAGGCACCATCAGCGGCGGCGAGCCCTGCATGATCGGCGGCACCGGTTCGCTGTTGCGGTAGGATGTCATGAGATGCGTCCCGGCAAACATGAAAACAGACCCGGCGGCGCCCGCCGCCGGGTCCGTCACGATGCGATCACTTCTGCAGTTCGGTCCATATCCTGGTGTAGAGTGCCTGCACGTCGGGCGCGCAGTTCAGCATGAACTTGCCCTTGTCGGCGAACTCGGCGGGGATGTTGACCTCCGGCGCCGTTTTCATGTCCTCAGGCATGAAGGCTTCCGATCCCTTGATGCCGTTGGCGTAGCGCGCGAAAGACGAGATCAGCGCGGCGTTCTCGGGATCCATGATGAAGTTCTGGAACAACTTGGCGTTTTCGACGTTCTTGGCGTCCTTCAGCACCGCGAGATTGTCCATCCAGATCGGATAGCCCTCCTTCGGATAACCATAGACCATGTCCTTGTTCTGCAGGCGGGCGCGGAAGGACGCGCCGTTCCAGTCGACGCTGGCTGCGAAGTCGCCCTTGGCGAACTTCTCGACCGTGCCGTAGTCCATGGAGATCCATTTCGGCTTTGCCGCCACCAGCGCATCGCGCACCTTCTTCAGCACCTCCTTGTCGCCGGTGCAGGGCTCGCCGCCGACATATCTGATGGCGAGATGCATGACATCGGCCATTTCGGGAACGACGTTGACCTTGCCGACCAGTTCCTGCGGCGGGTCCAGGAAGATGGCGGAAGTGTTGGGATCGCCCTTGTAGACGGAGGTGTTGACCGTCACGCCGGTCGTGCCCCACTGCCACGGCACGGTGTATTTGCGGCCCGGGTCGAAAGGAACGTCGACCCATTTCGGGTCCATGTTCTTGAAGTTCTCCATCTTGTTCGGCTCTGTCTCCAGGAGCAGCCCTTCCTGGATCCAGATCGGCACGAAGCTCGCCGAGGGCACCACGATGTCGAAGCCGCTGCCGCCCTGGCGGATTTTGGCCAGCGCAGTGTCGTTGGAATCGTAGTCGGTGACTGTCACCTTGACCTTGTATTTTTCCTCGAATTTCTTGATGAGGTCGGGGCTGGTGTAGTTACCCCAATTATAGATGTTGAGTTCGCCATCGGCGCGGGCGAGACCCGCCGAGGCGAACAGCACGGCGCTGAGCGCCGTCGCAGTCAATTTCCAATTCATCTTTTCTCCTGTCACTCCTGATCCTTTTTCCTGCTGATGAAA
This sequence comes from Mesorhizobium sp. M5C.F.Cr.IN.023.01.1.1, assembly GCF_003997585.1. Classification (NCBI taxonomy): domain Bacteria; kingdom Pseudomonadati; phylum Pseudomonadota; class Alphaproteobacteria; order Hyphomicrobiales; family Phyllobacteriaceae; genus Mesorhizobium; species Mesorhizobium sp. M5C.F.Cr.IN.023.01.1.1. Next base: position 30,873 of record NZ_RZSU01000067.1, read on the forward strand.
AAGAAGACGGTGACGATCAATATCGAGATCAGCAGGAACACCGTCGAAATGGCGTTGATTTCCGGCGTGATAATGCGCCGGAACTGGCCGAGCATGTAAGTCGGCAACGTATCCTGGCCGCCGGACTTGACGAACTCGGTGATGACGACATCATCCAGCGAGATGACGAAGGCCAGCATCAGCCCGGCAAGGATGCCTGGCCAGAGCAGCGGAAAGGTGACGCGCCGAAAAGCCTTCCATGGTGTCGCGTAGAGGTCGGCCGCAGCGATCTCCAACGACAGATCCATGTTCTCGAGCCGCGCCCGGATCGGCAGATAGGCAAAGGGAATGCAAAAGGCCGTATGCGCAGCCATCAGGTAGCCCAGCCCCGAATAGCCGGTCCAGATCTTGATGCGCGAAAAGAAGATCAGCAACGCCACCGCGGTGACGATTTCCGGCACCATCAGCGGCTGGTTGATGAAGGCGTATTTGAAGCCGAGGCCGGGATAGGGTTTCGTTCGGGTCGTAGCGAGTGCAGCCATGGTGGCGACGATCGTGGCAATAGTCGCGGCGACCGAAGCGATCTGCAGCGACCGGATCGAGGCATCGACGACCTGGTCGTTGTTCCAGGCCTGATAGAACCAGCGCAGCGACACGCCTTCCCAGATCGCGATCGAACTGCCTGCGTTGAAGGCATAGACGACAACCGTGACGATCGGCAGGTACAGCGCGAAAAAGCAGATCATCGCGATTGTCGTGAAGCCGGTCTGCCGGCGAATGTCGAAGCGGCTAGCCATGCGCGCCGCCCTGGCGCCCGGCGGAGCGGACATAGAAGAGCAGCGCGACCATCACGATTGCCATCAGCGAGAGCGACAGCGCCGAGCCGAGCGGCCAGTTACGGCCTTGCCCGAACTGCAGCTCGATCAGATTGCCGAGCATCATATTCTTCGACCCGCCGAGCACGCGCGGGGTGACGTAGGCGCCCAGCGCCGGGATGAAGACAAGGATCGAGCCGGCGATGATGCCCGGCTTGACCAGCGGGATGATGACCCGCCTCAGCACCTGGAAGCGGTTGGCATAGAGGTCGTAACCCGCCTCGACCAGCCGGAAGTCGATCTTCTCCATGCTGGCATAGAGCGGCAGCACCATCAGCGGCAGATAGACATAGGTCATGCCGACCATCAGCGCGAAATCGGTGAACATCATCTGGATCGGCTGGCTGATGATGCCGAGCTTGATCAGCACCGTGTTGACGACGCCCTCGTTGCGGATCACCTCCTGGATGGCGAAGGTGCGGATCAGCAGATTGGTCCAGAAGGGGATTGTGATCAGGAATAGCCAGACGTTGCGCTGCCGCGCGGGCCGGGTGGCGATGAAATAGGCGGTCGGGAAGCCAAAGAGCAGCGTCAGGATCGTCGTCAGGAACGACAGCTTGGCCGAGCGCCAGAAGATCGACAGATGCGCGTCGGCGAAGGCCAGCGTGTCGTCGAAGATGTCACGCTGCATCAGCACCGACAGCCAGCCGTCCGTGGAGAATTTCCACACCACGTCGCCATAGGGGCCCGGCGTCAGGAACGAATAGATTACGACGATCAGCAGCGGGCCGGTCGCCGCCAGAAAGATGATGATCAGTGCCGGCGCTGACAGCAGCCAGCGATCGCGGATATCTCTGCGTTCGGCTTCCTTGGCGACTTCTTCCGCGCTCGCCATCAGTCCCTCAGCACTTGTGCGGCGTCGTTGCCGATCGAAATGCCGACCTTGTCTCCCCGCTCGAAACCGCAGCCGGCGCTGCGCGTGTTCTGCTGGCGCACCGTGAAGGCCTCGCTGCTGTCCAGGCGAACTTGGATGTGCGTGTCGGTGCCGAAATAGACGATGTTTTCGACCGTGCCCGACAGGTCGCCCTTGCCGCTGGTCAGCTTGGCATGTTCCGGCCTGACCACCACGGTGGCATTGTCCTTCGGCTGAAAGCCCTCAGCCACGGTCGCGTCGATCGTCGCGCCGGATTTGAGCGTTGCTCGTGCCTTGCCGTTGGCCATGCCTGATATGGCCGCGGTCAGGAAATTGGTCTCGCCGATGAAGTCGGCGACGAAGCGCTCCGCCGGCTTGTCATAGATATCCCAAGGCGTTCCGACCTGCAGGATCTTGCCCGACGACATCACCGCGATGCGGTCCGACATGGTCAGTGCTTCTTCCTGGTCGTGGGTGACGAAGATGAAGGTGATGCCGGTCTCGTGCTGCAGCCGCTTCAGCTCGATCTGCATGTCCTTGCGCAGCTTGAAGTCGAGCGCCGACAGCGGCTCGTCGAGCAGCAGCACTTTCGGCTGCGGCGCCAGCGCCCGCGCCAGTGCCACGCGCTGCTGCTGGCCGCCCGATATCTGGCTGGTGCGGCGGCCGCTGAGCGCTTCCATTTTGACCAGCTTCAGCATCTCGGCAACCCGCGCCTTCACTTCGGCTTTGGGCTTGCCGAGCATTTCGAGGCCGAAGCCGATGTTCTCGGCCACCGTCATATGCGGGAACAGCGCATAGTTCTGGAATACGGTGTTGACCGGCCGCTTGAACGGCGGCAGCGGTGCGATGTCCTGGCCATGCAGCAGGATCTCGCCGGCGCTCGGGAAATCGAAGCCGGCGATCAGCCGCAGAAGCGTTGTCTTCCCGCAGCCGGACGGACCAAGCAGCGTGAAGAACTCATTCTCGCGGATCGACACCGAAACCGTGTCGAGGGCGGCGACCTGTGACTCCCCGGTACCGAATACCTTGCGGACGCCACGAACTTCGATTGCACTTTTACCCGGTTGTTCCGGCACGATTACCCCATTCTTGTGTCCGCTCTTCAGGGCGGATCCGGTTCCCACTCGATTGTCAGCACACGGCGCATGGCTTGGCAAGCATACATCTGAATGTCGATTCAGAACGCAATTCCCGTGCCACCGTCAGGCCTGATAAGTGACCTTGCCGCCGCAGATCGTCGTCATCGGCCGCACCGTATGCAGCGCTTCCGGCGCGGTCGCCTCGATGTCGCCTGAGAGCACCACGAGATCAGCCAGAAAGCCTGACTTCAGGCGGCCCTTGCGATGCTCCATGAACTCGGCATAGGCGCCTTCCACCGTGTAGCCCGCAAGCGATTCATGCAGCGAGAAACTCTGGTCGGGATCGCTGTCCGCCCATGGTTTGCGCAGCACTGCCGCCTGAATGCCCAGGATCGGATCGATCGGCGAGACCGGCCAATCGGAGGCGAAGACGACGCGCGCGTCGGCATTCTTCAGCGTCCGCCATGCATAGCTCAGCGGCCATCGGGCGGGCCCGATGCGCGATACCGTCGGCTCCAGCGGCAAGCCCATGCTGCCCGGCGGATGCGGCGGCTGCATCGAGGCAATGACGCCAAGCTTTGCGAAACGCGGCACATCGGCGGCGGTGATCACCTCGATATGCTCGACCCGATGCCGGCTGTCGCGCCTGCCATTCGCCTTTTGCGCTGCCTCGTAGCCGTCGCCAATCGAGTGCACCGCCATCTGCAGCCCGCGCCTGTCGACGGCCACGGCAACGTCGATGAATTGCTGCGGCGTGAAAAGCGGCTCGCCCACCCAATCCGGACGATCCGCATAGGGC